>CAYIFT010000001.1:0-25341 GCA_964362765.1 Candidatus Woesearchaeota archaeon
TGGTAAGATTATCGGATTTACATCGTGTTTAACTTTCGATGAATTTTTATGGGCTGTTAAAAAAATAAAACCTGACTCATTTATAGACATGGGAAAAGATCTTTTAGATTTGAATATAAAGTTTATTGATGTTGATAAAATCATATTGCACCATGCTTTAGATATGATATTAAAATATAAATTAAAACCAAGAGATGCAATCCATGCTGCGACAATGGAGCTTAATAATATATATAATTTAATAAGTGAAGATTCTGATTTTGATAGAATTGATTGGATAAAAAGAAATGGCATAATGAATTTTAAAATATAATAAAGGGGTGTTAAATACGTCAAAAGCAAAGGGGAGTAGAACTGAAAGAGAACTTCTTCATATGTTTTGGGAAAATGATTGGATGGCTATTAGGGTAGCTGGAAGTGGAGTGATGCCTTTTCCTTGTCCTGATTTATTAGTCGGAAAGAAAGGAAAGTCTTTAGCTATCGAATGCAAATCTGGAAAAACTACAAGGTATATTGAGGAGAAACAATTAAATGAATTAATAGAATTTGCCAAAGGTTATGGAGCTGAATCTTGGTTTGGAATAAGGTTCAATAATATGGAATGGAGATTTCTAAAACCTAAACAATTAGGAAGAAATAGTGGAAAGAATTTCTTTATTTCTAAAGAACTGGCTTTGAAAAAAGGAATTACTTTTAAAAGATTACTTAGATAAAGGATTAAATAATATTTTTGGTCTTCCAGGAACAAAATGGTGATCTATACATCTTGCAACATATCTTCTTTCATTTCTTGGATTTTCATCTCCAACAATAATTAAAGGATCATTGTACGGAACTGGAGTATTATCAAGAAATAATCTTTGCGTATAATGCGCAGATTTACCACATCTTATACCATTATCTTCATAAGTACATATAGAAGTTTTATATATTGGTTCATGCGCCATTGCTATAATTTCTGCTATGGTTCTATCTGATTCACCTAATCTAAAAAGTTCTCCTCTAAAATCTGTATTTAGGAAATCGATAGGAATTATTCTACCATGATTATAAACTTGATCTTTAATAAACTCTATAATATCGGGAGGAAAAAACTGGCCTTCTCCTATACCAATGACTTGGGTTTCTGCTCTCAGGAGTTTGTATATTTCACTAGCATCATTTACGGGAGTTGCTGGAAATTCGGTACCACGACGTGATCTTAAATTTGAACCGTGTCTAGGAACATCTAAAACGTGCTTAAAAGCCTGCACTATTCTTCCCTCAAGTTGAAAATCATCTAATCTTTTAATGTTTTCATCTGTTTTACAAGCCCCTACAGGACCAAATATTGCTACTAAATTTCCCCCCATAATTTCTATTCGGAATAAATGGAATATTTATACTTTTATGTGGTATTACATATATTTTATTTCGATTATACCATAAAATATCTATTTTTGTTAGAAATTTGGATTGATTTTCTTATATCTACTTAATAAAGAAGCTCTTATGTCAATAAAACCCCATGAGGAGATTTATTTTGATCATCATATTTTTAATTTTAAGCCTTAATAGTGCTAATTCTTTAATTTACATCTCTGAAATTATGTATAATCCTGAAGGGGATGATAACAATAAAGAGTACATAGAGATATTCTCAAATGAGTCTATAAATTTAACAGATCTTACAGTTGAGGACCTTGAATCAAGTGACAATCTAGTACAGCTTTATTCTTCTAATTCATCTTATAATTTAATTGTAGAAGAATTGTTTAATTACAGTGGAATTAATGCGAGTATCTATTCTGTTGGAAGTACTATTGGAAATAATTTGAATAATGAGGGTGACATTCTTTTATTAAAAAATAAAACAAATGGTAAGATTATTGACCTAATTATTTATAATAAAGATATTGGTGGAAATGGAAATAATAAAGCCTTATGCAGACTTGATCTAAATATATTTAAGAATTCTTTAATTGAGTGTAATTCAAGTGCGGGATTTGAAAATATTTTATTTATTAATAACAATACAAATAATCCGAATAATGGTTCAAATAATTCTAATGTAATTGATGATTTTAGTGTAATAAAAATAAATGAGTTTATTCCTAACCCAGAAGGCAATGACAATGCCGTTCTTCCTGGAGGAGAGTGGATTGAGTTTTATAATTCAGGAGATTCTTCTTTGAATTTGGCTGGATTAAGTATCTATGATAATAACAATAATAAAGTTTCAATATCTAGTACTAACACATTAGAAACAACAATAATTCAGGCTCATGGTTATTTAGTTGTTTACATGAATGGAAATTCTATAATGAATAATATTGGATTTGAGAAAATAACTTTAAAAAATAATAATGAAGTAATAAATGAGTTAAGCTATTTTGATTCTGTGGAGGGAAAAAGCTATAGCAAAATAGATGATATATTTAGAATAACGGATCCGACTCCTGGTTCAGCAAATATATTTTTAGAAGAGAATAATTCAAGTAATACGATATCAAATCAAAACAATAATAGACACTCAAACAGATTAAACTCTTCTTATATTGAAATCATAAAAATTGAATCGGGGAAGAATAAAGAGATTAAATTTGGGGATATAGCAAGAATTAAACTTAATATATACAAAGGCAGAACAAGGAAGACTGCCGGAAAGATTTTTATAAAAGATATTGGTGTGCCGACGTATTTTAATCTTTACAATAATTATGAGAATTATACCCTTATATTGCCGGTAATTCTATTTCAAAATTGCGACAATAAATTCAAGAATGGAAGTTATGAGTTAATGGCTGAGGCCTTTGAAGTGGGAGATTCGATTAATATTTCTATTGGCAGAAATACCCATTGCGATAAATATGTAAGTATACTAGATCCTGTTAAAGGTAGTACTAGCAATAATAGCATACTATCAGAAAGTTTTATAAATTATAGAGATGAAGATAAAAAAATAGGATTAGTCTATAAATCAAGGGATGAAAAGGTTAAAGAATATGCTGTGTATTTTTTCATCACTGCATTGATATTAATATTTGGTTATTTTTTATTCCATGAAAGAAAATCTAAGGGTTAGGTCGATAATAGAAATCGTAGGTTCTCCAGAGAGCTATGTAAATGAATTACTCGATAAAATAATCAGCAAAATAGGGGAAAGAAGGGAATTAATATTAAATGGCAAGGAAATTTTCAAAGCTGAACAGATTAAAGACAAGCCTTTATGGAGCGGATTTTGTGATGTTGAAATGGATGTTGAGAACTTGGGGGTTTTGATGTCATTTTGTCTTGATTTCATGCCTAGTTCTGTTGAAATTATTGAACCTGATACATTTTATTTACCGAATAGTAAATTGAATAATGTGTTCAATGACTTATTGGCCAAGTTACACGAGAACAATCTTAATTTGAGAAATACACAAGCGCAGAATATATTGTTAAGAAGGGAATTAGGGAAGCTTAAGGGTGGGGAAGATGAGAAGAAAAAATAATTATTTTTTCTCAATACCTCTGATATATTCACCAAATGTTTTTTGTTTTATTGTCTTTCTTTTAGACAGATAATAAATTATAGCAAATATTAACAGCAATAAAATAAGTATTATCATCCATGTCTGCTTTGGCTTTTCAGGTTCAGGCGGCTTTGGAACAGTAAAATTTAAATCAATTATCTCCTTTTCTCCTTTTTTCTCTTCCTTCTTAGGTATAACAATTTCTTGTTCTCTTTCCTCTGCTGTTGCAGGTTCATCAACTATTTTAATATAAAGAGGGATAGAAATAGCATATGAATATGCATCAAATTCAATATATCCAGAATATTCTGCTTGCTGGGGTAATTTATCCTTATTTATTGTTATCTTAACCTCTGCTGTTGCATTCGATGGGATATTCTTATCTGCTAATTCGACATCAGTTATATCTTTGATATTCCCTGAAATTTTGTAAGCTAATGTGATTGGTTCATTCATGTTATTTCTTAAACTTAGATAACCGCTCACTGTCTGATCATTTTTTATGGTTTTGTTTATTACAACTATATCTGATAAAAGCTCGAATGGTGCTATTTGTTCAGCTTCTTCCTTTGATTCTTCAATTTTGAATATAATAGGTACGATATACTGCTTATCTCCATAAGAAATCTTTAATTCATCAAATCTTGTTCTATTTAATGATTTAATTTTAAATTTGAATAGCCTTTCGGTATTTTGCTGTATTATCTGAGATTGCGTATAAGGATGATCTAATAATTCATTAGCATCTATTTTTACAGATGTGGTTACTCCATTGTTTTTAACTTTGATACCGAAATTATTTGTATTTTTTTCTACATAAAGAAGAGCTGGTGATATAGACAATCTTTGCTCTGTACTTTTAACTGTTAGGTTAATTTCAAATGATTTTTCTGTAAGAATATTTTGCTCTTTGAATACAATGTCTTTCAATAATAATTTATATGATCCATCTTCCAATCCTATAGGTAAATTAAAATACAATAAGTACCTTTCTGAAATCTTTTTTAGAAACGGCGATATTGGCTTTTTATTATTATCCTGATCATAAAGAACTATGTTTAATGGCGTTATATCTTTGGCTGTATTATTGAAGAATAATTCTAATTGGACTGTTTCACCTGGAGATAATTCTGATCTATATAATCTAAAATCAAAATTAGCAGATACGTTTAAAGAGTGTAATATTATTAAAATGATTAAACATTTGAAAAATCTGCTCATAAGATTATATCTTCTTAAGAAGTTTTTTTGCTTCGTCAATAGACTTCTCTAATTCGTCTTCTACTTTTGATTTGAATGTGGGCTGCGAAGGTGGTGTGGGCCTGTATCCTGTCTTCGGTACTTCAAATGGCGATTTCGGCATAAATGTCTTTAATCCTGGTTTTTCTGATGGCTTTGATGTTCTTGTCTTAATGTAATAAATTATAACCCCTATTAGTGCGAGTACTATGAATATTGATATCCACCATGGGAATCCTCTTTTTTCAGCACATGTACAATCTGCTTGGCATCTTCCAGGACATGATGAATCTTCTCCTGTTTCTGTTGTAGGATCTATGTCACACTCCTCTGTTGCTTCTAAGATACCATTTCCACAGAATGCTGTTGGTTCTTCTGATTGACAGTCTTCAGGACATGATGAATAAGATTCTGATGAATCACATATTGCATCACCGCAAGTACAATCTTGCTCGCAGTTAAAACTGTCTTCACCTTCACTTGTTTCGCATACGCCATTTACCTGGCATACTTCTGTTGTTTCTGTGGGACAATCTGATGGACAATTTTGATTATTTTCAAGATTTTCTGCATTGCATATTCCATCGCCACAGAATCCAGTCGGAGGTTCTCCGCCTATTGGGGGAGGCAGAGAGACTACAGCATCCGGGAATGCTGCATACAAAACTAAGGCTGTTTTTAGAAGATTATTTTCCCAAGAACCATCTGCATTTTGTCTTGTTTGGAGCCATGAGACTGCTGCTTGTGCTTCTTCTATGTTTCCAGAATCGCTTAAAGCTAGAATTGCGAATGCTGTATCAAAGATAACCCGGTTGAAACTGCCGTCATTCTTTTGAAGAGGTTTAAGATCTATGATAAATTGCTCTCTTGATGCATCTCGAGCTATTAGGTACATTAATGCATTATCCAATGTTTTTAATTTATCATAATTATTCCTTAACCATAAGAATGTTGTTACATCTGAACCTATTGTTGATAGTATCCAATTTGTGTATAATGTTGCTTCAAAATTACAAGACCCGCCTGCTGAATTTCCAAAACAACCATTTTCGATGATTACCTTATCTCTTGAAGATGTAGCTTCTTTTATAATATAATAATTGCTGCCTGAGTTATATATTACAGAGATTATTGTGCTAGGGCCTAATTCATTACAATTGATATCTAATTCTATTGAAGGGTTATTATTAAGAAGATTTGATTCGAGACAAGTGTTTAAGTTAAAGAATGTATTTGGAAAATTACCTGTACATCCTGGAAATTTGCCTTGATTAACTGCAACTGTTTTTTCTATATTATTATCCCCTCTTGTATATGAAATCTTACATGTTCCATTATTGGATGTTACAACTTCCAAGAACCAATTATCTCTTAAAGCAGATGTCATGGAATCTCTTAAATATTCTTCTCCACCAGTTGTATCTTCTCCAAAATCATTCAATACCCATAAAGCAAATGCTGTATCTTTAATCTTACAAGATCCTTGTGGCCAGCAATGTTTTGAAGTATCTTCCTTAGATTTAATAAAGTCTAAAGCTTGCTGAGCATGATCAATAGCGCCAACATTTTTTAAAGCCATTACAGCAAACGCTGTAGTCATTATGTCATTTCCATAATCACCATTTCTTGACTGAGAAACCAGCCAATTGTATCCTTTATTTGAATCAAAATTAGGTGGTGGAGCTGTTTGAGCAGGTATAGAGATTGAGATTATAATTAAATTGATAATTACGAAAACAAGATTAACTGCTTTTTTCATCAGAGATACCTCTTTTAGACAATATATTTAAATTGACTATTTATATAATTTTCGAGTTTGAAATGCAATATTTAGCCAAAGGGAAGCGTGGAATGGTATTTTTAGCTAAATTGAATAACGTATTGGTTGCAATCAAGACAAAGAGACCAGATAGCAAGGCTTTGAATTCTATTAATAATGAAAGCTATTGGTTAAATAGATTGAACAAACATGGAATAGGACCTAAATTGATTGACTACGGAGAGAATTATTTAGCAATGGAGTATGTCAAAGGAATAAGATTTGTTGATTATTTCAAAGAAACTAAAAATAAGAAGAAATTGAATAAGATAATAAAAGACATTTTTAACCAATGTTACAAATTAGACAAATTGAATGTTAATAAATATGAGATGCATAATCCTGTAAAGCATATTATTATTAGAAAGGATAAGGCTGTTTTGATTGATTTTGAAAGGTGTAAAAAATCAAGAAAGCCTAAAAATGTTACACAGTTTTGTCAGTTTTTGCTGAAATTAGGATTTAAAATTGATAGAAATGAATTAATTGGTTTATTAAAGAGTTATAAGGGGTCGTATAGTATTAAAAATTTTGATAACCTCTGCAAATTATTTTCTCTTTGATCTTTTAGTCAATCTTAATATCGATTGCTTATATTTAGATATAGCACAGTTAACTGGATTCTTGTATCTATTACAGATATTATCTTCACATTTACAACCCATTCCAGCATAGTACATAGTATTAGAACAGTTTGGTGGAAGTATTTTCTGATTTTGTCTTTTGTGCCAGCTTATCTGGGCTTTAATGTAGCCTTCTTTTAATGGTTCATAATTTCTTTTGTTCCATTCTAACAAAATATTTTCAATTTCATCTATAGAATAATTCATATGCTTAAAGAAATTAATTAGAATAAATATGGCTCTTTTTCTTCCGTCTGTTGGTATTCCTTTTAATATTTTATTAATACAATCTGGAAAGAATTCTTCAGGAATCCTAGTTATTACATTTTCATAAACCTTATCGTTTTTTATTGCTTCTTTCTTTTCTATCTTCTTTGCAAAGTCCAATGCCTGAATAATAAGCTGAGTTGCTTCTTGCTGATTTACCTGCTTAATGAAGTCTTCTTCTACTTTTATTCTGTCTAACTTTGCTAAAGAAATATTAAAATCATCTAGTTGGTTTATTTTGAGCGGTATACTTACCAATCCACTCTTTTCGTTCAAGCTAAACGGCGCTCTAAACATGTGGCGAGATGAAATAAAAACAGTATCTAATTCAACTATCGAAAATGGGTTAAAATTATTGTTATTAACAATATCGGAAGGTTTCTTTTGAAGCGATGCTGCGATTTCTTCTATTGAACTTTTTTCTAGAATGTTTGAGGCTAAGTAATCCCTTATAATATTTTTTATATATTCAGCAATATACCTGGGGGCTTCTGGAAATAATAATCTTGTATGAATATTATTTACCATCTCAGGAAAAGATTCAAATGGAACGCATATATGGAATCCTCGATTACCTGAAAACTTTAACCCGATTGTTTTTATATTATGAAATTTTAAAGCTTCTATAATTAATTTAGTTGCTATCTTTGAGAACTCTACGAAATCCGAATCAACATCGATTATGCAATCGAAACCTAATCTTAATTCATCTAAATCTTTCCTAGACATTCCTGACTTGAGAAGCATCGGATCTGACCATCTTTCTTCAGAGATATGAAATGACGTTGCTCCTTGCTTGACAAAATCCATGATATCGTTTTCGTATAATAAAATATCTGGTCTTTTACTAAAACCCTTATCTCCAAATTTAACTGATACTTCTCTATTTTTCGAAATATTCAAGATTGCCTTTTGTACATCTTTTCTAGAATAATATCTTAATACCTCTTCGTTTGAAATGTGCATAGAATTAAGCTAATAATGAAGATATTTAAAAATGTTGTTAGTGGAGTTGAGAAGTATTATTTTTCAACAAGATTTTTCAATTCTTCCTGCAAATTAACTGCATAACTAATAATACCCTGAATATCTTCTTCTGTTTTCTTTACCACCATTTTAACATCTGCAATTTGCTTATTGACCATCTCTTTAACTTCATCCGGGGTTCTAATAATAGACACGTCAGCACCAACATTCACAAGAAGCTTGTTTGTATTTTTTAGTTCTGCTTCAGCATATATCCCTGAGCCTAAAGTTACAAATGTCTTTGCGTTTACATTAAGTTTCTTAAAATCATCTATAGACTCGGTTAATTTCATAAATTCTAGTAATTGCTGGTTTAGCAAAAGAATCTGCTGCTGGAGCTGTTTAATCTGTTGTTCAATATTTTGAAGTTCTAGATATTTTTTTTGAATTTCTTGTTGCTTATCCATGTTTATTTCTTAGATTTAGATTCATTTTTAGATTCCTTCTTTTCCTCTTTTGCTGGTTTCTTTTCTTCTTTTAGTGGTTTCTTAGTTGGCTCTGGCGGTTTTATTTCTTTAGTTTCTTTTGATTTTTCTTTAATTGATTGTGGCTTTTCTTTTTTTAGTTTAGGCTTTGCTTCTTTTACTTCGATGCTTATTTTCTTTAATTCAGAAACAACTTCATCATGAGAAGCATTCTTTTTTATTTTTAATAATTTATCTGTTGGTTCAAGATGATCTATATTACATCTTTTCCTTTTTACTTGACCGTCTACAAAAACAAAGTTATCATTTATTTTGTCAACTACAACAGCTACTTTGCCTGATTCTCTTCCAGCAATCTTATAACAAATACGACCTATTTCTATCATTTTCTAACCATATCCTTAAGCTTTCTTCTTGAGCATACAGTACAGAATATTCCACCGAACATTCTTTCTGGTCTTTTCATTGTTTTAGGTAAATTACGCATTTTGTATGGCCTTTCTCTTGGAACACCTGCAAGAGCTCTGCCACAGCCTGCACATTGTGCTTTACTTGGTTTCTTTTTATGATAATGAATAGTTAATCTACCTCCGGGTAATTTTTTGTACACGATCCTTAATGATCTTGATCTTCTTCTCGGCGATGGCATTTAATGCACCTTCATTATCTTTCTTAATATCATGCTGAATATGATTGAAAATATTATATAAGTTCCCAACCATCCTAGCTTCCAACCGAGTAAATTAAGTATAATTCGCTTTGGGTAGCTTATGGTCAAAATGCTTAAATCCTGGTTTTTAAATTTTTTTATGTATTCATATTTTTTTGATCTTTCTCTTTCTTCTGATATTATGACATTCCTGCTATAGCTTTTACCATTATACTCTACAATGAGGGGATATTCTCCCTTTGGCCCTTTTAAACGCCATTCTGCTGCATCTTTCTTAATTTCCTGATTCGGCTCTGATGATAAAGTAAGACCTTCGTGACTCGCTAGTTTTATTTCACCGGAAATACCTTTTGAAAATGTCGCGGATAGGGTAAATTCCTGTTCTGGTTTAATTGGATCGTATGAAAATGCAGTGCTCATCCATCCAAAGATTATAATTATCGGGATTAATGTTATTAATGTGGGTTTAAAACTTCCTTTCATTAATACTGCACTTCTCTTCCATATCTCTTGATTTATTTCCATCATCTTTTGAGGATTATTCTTATGCTTCTTTAATTCCTGCTGCAACATCTTCGTTTCTTCTTTTGCAGTTTTAATTTCCGACTGATTTGTCAAATATTTATAAGTAAGTGTTATAATGAATGTGATTATTAATGTTATAATAGCCATGCTAACTACAGGTGGCAGATTATTTACAACTGGCCCGAATATAAAATTGAAAAATCCATCAAGTACCATATAATTAACCTTCAATCATTTTTCTTAATCCTGGATACATGTCAACCATATGCTGTTGAGCAATATCCTCATATAATTTGTAAACGATCATAACAGTGAGCAATAATCCTGTACCACTTGTTAATGCATTAAGTACATCTGCTGTAGCAGCTAATATTCCGATTGTGATTCCACCAAGCACTGTTAATGGGGTGATGTACCTTTTTAATATTTGCTCTAATACTCTTGGATCCCTTCTGAAACCAGGGATCTGTAAGCCTGATGCCATTATCTGTTTTGCCTGCGAACCAGCATCCATTCCGGATGTCTGGACCCAGAATATTGAGAATATTACAGAACCTGCAACTAGAAATAATCCGTAAACAATCGCATGAGCAGCGTGCGTTAATCTTAATGATCCCGTCAATATAAGTTGAACAATATTTGGTGGAAATAGCCATGAAACAATTCCTGTTGTTGGGGTATTTCCTACAAAGGTTCCTAAAATAGGATGACCCCATTTCTCCATGAGATGAGCCCACAGTTGAATATTCGCAATTAAAGCTGCTGTTAAAATTACTGGTATATTTGATGTGTAAAGAAATCTTAGAGGCCATCTGATACCATATCCCCTAACTCTTCCGAACGAGAGGGGAATTTCTATCTTCATAGACTGGCCATATACTGAGAAGACAAATACAAGAATTGTGGCTAGTATAGCTGATAGTGCAATCCCGGCACCAATAGGATTTCCACCTATCAAGGATGAAAACAATACCCATATTTGACCTACTGGTGGTTGACCCGAGCCAAGAGCAAATTTGCCTGCGCTGGTTAATGGAGAGAATGCTCTTATGAAAATCTGGCTTGAGACTCCTGCAGCAATGAACAAGGATACACCAGATCCAAAACCATATTTGCTTACAACTTCATCCATATAAACAACAAGCAATCCGCCTAAGAATAGCTGAGATATAAGTAATAGTTGAATTGGGAAATATGACCCGGTTCCAAGTAAATCTTGTGATGGAGCTAAACCACCCATAAAAACATAAACTGCTGATTCGAATACGATAAAAAAGAGTGTTAATATTTTATTTAAGCCCTGGAATTTGGCTCTGCCTTCTTTTGTTGTTGTGTCTATCTTTAATATGCCTGAACCTGTCAATAACTGCAACACAATTGATGCTGTTACGATAGGTCCTATTCCTAAAGACAGTATAGAACCAAAGCTAGCGCCCAGGATTATTGATAATGACTCAAATTGAGATAATGCATTTTCTCCAAGACCAAATAATGGTATTATTGATAGGACAAAGAATGCAACAAGGATTATTAGAGTCCATTTTAGTTTAACTTTGAAAGATAGCTTTTTTTCTAAAGGGCGCTTTACTTCTGGAAGAAGAGCTAGAATTTTATCGAAAGAAGTCATTTTGTTATGACCTGTCCTCCAGCCTTTTCTATCTTCTCCTTGGCTTTTTTGCTGCAGTTTGAAACAGTGATCTTGTATTTTAATTTTGGAATACCTTCGCTAAGGAGTTTTGAATAACCAAGCTCTGTGAGATTTACTTCTTGTTTTTCTGGCAGATCCTTAATGTTAATTATTCTATCATCTTTTTTATACATCTGCGGCCTTTTGAAACCATATTTACCAAAATAATCTGGATTCTCTTTCAAAAGCCCGGGCTTTTTCTGCTGAGCTCTTTTTCCAGTGCCTGCCATTCCTCTACCGCCACGATTACCAGCACCTCTGCCTTTCTTCTTGCTACCATAACCATGAGTGGAGTACCCTCTGTACCTGGATAATTTTTTTCTTCTATTTACAGTCATTTTATATCATCCTTTTTAACAATTCATTGATATTATCTTTTCTATAACCGAGAGCTCCTCCAAGAGAATACGGTGCTTTTAGTCCTTTTTTTTCAAATCCCTTTCGTGGTGGGGCAAGTTTGAAAAACTGCTTTATACCAGGTATATCATAGAGATTTTTTTTGAATTCCATAAAATCTTTAACAAAACTTTCGAAATTTGTTTTTAGTTTTTCCTTAATATAATTTTCATTGAGAGACTGATTACCTGGCAATTTACCTCTTTTTGTTAGCATTAATCTTACTGTTTCTGTATCTACTTCGCCCCAAGTAGCTGCATCTTTTATTTTTTCTAACATTCCAATGTACTGGGGTGTATTAGGAACAATAACGCAATGATTTTTTTTGTATAATTTTAATAATTTGAATGTCTTTCTAATGTCTACCCTTAATCCAATGTCGCCCTTCAATCTTACTATTGCAATTCTTCTGTTCTGCGCCATTTTAGCTTTTATTACCTTCAACTATTCCTGCTTTGGTATAATAATTCTCAGGAACTTTCATTTCTGATAATTTTTTTAATGCATCAAAACAAGCTTTCATGAAATTAAGCTTAGTTCTTGTCTGACCGAATGTTCTTGCATACACATCCTTCACACCGGCTAATGCCAATATCTTTTTGCATTCTTTTTCTATACATAGGTTTGTTCCTTTTGGTGCTGGAATCAATTCTATTTTAACAGAGCCACATTTTCCTTTTACTTGAAATGGAATAGAATGTGGTGATGCGCATCTACAGGCCCATGATCCACATCCTCTTCGTATTTTTATTATATTTAATTTCGCCGTCCTGATTGCTTTTTCTCTTGCCGGTACAGTTTCTCTTGCCTTACCAAGACCTACGCCGACATATCCATTTCTATTTCCAATGACAATAAGCGTGGAAAAGCTTGGTTTATTTCCTTCAGGAGTTTTTTTCTGGGTCTGTCTCCATATACTTCTCTTACCACCACCAAATTTTCCCTTCGATTGGCCTATTGATAAAATATCTATTTCAAGGTTAGAAACTAAACAGTCAACTATTTCAGGTTCCATGATTCTAAATCCTTTATCGAGGATTTCATCTATATCTTTTATTTCAGCTGCTTTTACTTTTTTACCAAGCAATGTAATGGGTTGCCATGCTTCTCTATCAAAAGTCTCTGATTGCGGAGGTTTTGTAATTACCTCAGCAGGTTTTTCGATAGAAGCTGCAACTACTTCCTGCTTAGCTAATTCTTCATTCGGTAATTTGGGGTTTAACATTTTGCTTTATCACAAATTTATTTTTAATATTGGCTAATGTTTTTTCAAATGGATTGTTTTTTAAATGTTTTCCAGTTATTCTGTCCTGATTTGGGAATAGATCAGGCGAATGTGGAATTTTCAGGCCTGCGTCAATAGCCCCTTTTAGTGCAGCAAACATTATTGATCCTTTTGTTGTTTTGTGTAAACCAACATCATAGATAACTTCTACGATATCTTTGCTTTTTGATTTGAGACCGGTTAAATAACCAATCAGATAAGCTGCAGGTGTATTTCTACGTGCAATATTCCAGCCGTATTTTTCAAGCTCTTTGGTAGTAGATGTTATAATTACTGTATCACCTTTAGGATTATATTTTATAATCTGCATTATAATATTCTTAGTTTTCTTTCTAAATATAAGTCTTGGTTTTCCTGATGCTAGGAGTCTGTATCGCTGCCTATAATCAGTTTTACCCAGTCTTCTTCTCTTTAGCGGTAATATTTGTCTTGATTTCATGTTTGCCTAAACCATGTTCTTCTAAATATAACTTAATATGAGCTTTACTTCTGAAGAATCCTCCCTTAGACTTCATGTATAAAGATTTATAGATTGGCGGTGTAATTATCTTTTTATTTCTTAAAAGCCTGAGGAATTTTCTTTGAAGTCTTATTTTTTTAATCCATGTTCTTCTTGCTTTAGTTCTTACAGATTTACCTCCTTTTCTAGAGCCCTGACCGCTTAATCTGCCTTTTCTTTTTTGAGTTAATCTTCTTCTAAATCTAAAACTTGATATCGATTCTTTCTGCTTTTTTTGAATCGCTAAATCTTTAATCAGGGACCTGATATCGTATTTAGTTATGGCTTCTTTAATCTCACTCAGTCTATTAGGATCAAACCATATTCTGCTTTCTCCACATTTCAAAAGATCTGCGGAAATCCTTCTTTGTGTTGTTAGCTTCATTTTATTTCATCTCTAATACTTTCTTCTTATCTTCTTTCTCGCGCTTCTCTCTTTCTTCTAGCGTTTCTTTCTTAGCTTCTTTCTTGACCTCTGGTTTCTTTTCTTTGACAACTGCTTCTTTCTTCTTAGTCGCTTCTTTTCTGAGCCTTAGTTTTTCTTCAGTTTTCTTTACGAATTCATCCAAATTTGGAACGTTCATAATTTTGATGCCTCTCTCTTTTGCTTTTTTTACAATCTCCAATTTTTTCTTAGTTCCAACAGTAGAAGATATTGTCTTTGGATCATTTGTTGATAATAATTCTTGAACATTATTTATTATAACTAACTTATATCCTTCAGGGGTTAGGCCTCTAACATCAGATGGAGATGACCAACCTGGATTTGGCTGTCTGCGATGCCCTTTTATTTTTTCACGCATCTTTGAATGTATTCCTTTAGGGTATCTCCATTTTTTCTTCAATGTTTTAACTTTATGAGCATCCTGTCTAAGGAAAGTTGGCTTCTTAGCCTTCAATTTTTTCCTGATATCAAGCATGTCTGATTTCATTGTGGTTTCTCGGTGATGTATATTCCGTCCTGAAATATTCTTCTGTCACGATTTCTGATTACTGTTGCTCTCTCAATGTTTGCTGCTGTTTGACCTGCAGCTTCGAGATTGTGACTTTCTACTGTGATCTGGTCGCCATTAATGGTTAATTTAACATCTGGAAGGATTATGGCTCTTCTTGGAATCTTCTCTCCTAAAAAATTAGAGATAATAAGATTATTACCTTCTAATTTTACAGACATTGGAAAATGACCAGAACAAACTTTTAAACAGTATAAAAATGGTTTGTTCAATCCTGCAATCATATTTTTTATGTGCGCCAGTGTTGTATAAAGTTCTCTCTTATATTTTCTTGATTTTTTATTGGAGAATAATATGATTTTTTTATCTGCCTTCTGTATTACTATGTTTGCTCCTGGCAACTTTTTTTCTAGCTTCATATTATCTCTTGAAAATTTAATTTTATCGTCTATTTCAAATCTAACAGTTTCTGGTACCGTGATCTCTTCTTTATAATAAGCACTATCTTTCATTTTAGTTTCAGTATATGTAGGCAATTAATTTTCCCCCTAGATTTTTCTCCTTGGCCTCTTGGTGTGTCATTAAGCCTTTTGGTGTAGATATTATTAAAATACCAAAATCTTTTGCTGGTAAGAATCTTTTCTCAAATTTCTCATAATCTTCTTTTTTAACGGAAAATCTTGGTTTAATCGCTCCACATTTATTGATTCTTCCTATTAGATTAATTTTCACCGTGTTACCTTTACCATCGCTTATAATTTCATAACTACCAACATACCGGTTACCTTGCATGATAGTCAGCACTTGTTCTATTAATTTCGATGATGGTCTGGCAGTACAACTACCTTTTCCTGATTTTGCTGCATTCAATATGTTGCTTAACACATTTGCTAATGAATCATTTAACATTTTAGTTATATTTCCTAAATCCTATTTTTTGTGCTGTTTCCCTAAAGCATTGCCTGCATAGTTTTAATCCCCATCTTTGGATGTGTGCACCTGTTCTGCCACACCGTCTGCACTTTTTATGATGAACCCCAGCAGAGCGCTTTTTTGGCGCATTGTGTTTTATGAATTTGGTTAATTTTGCTGGCTTTGCTTTAAGCTGCTTAAACACTTTTGTATAATTGCTTGTTGTCATTTTAAGACACCTTCACATTAAATTTTTCTTTTACAAAATTGATTGCTTCTTCTTTTGTTATTCTATGTTTATTTGGTATTTTCTTTCTTTTGATACTCCTATTTTTTATTCCAAATCCAGGCCTCTTCAGAGTTACTGCAACTTCTAGTCCCATTATCCCAATCGACTGATCATATGGAAGGTCTGGTATGTTTAGGTATTCTGAAATACCAAAGGAAAAGTTACCATATTGATCAAAATTATTGGATTCCAATAAATATTTAACAGCATTTAACAATCTTTTCAAGGTCGCTTCAGCCTTCTTACCTCGCAATGTTATTTTTGTTCCGATTTCTAATCCAGGTCTGACACCCCATGTCGGGATTCTTTTTTTTGTCTTTGTTGATACTGCTTTCTCTGATGATATTGTACTAAGTAGTTTTGTAGCTTTCTCAAGCTTTTCGCTAGACGCTCCACATCCTACATTCAGTGTTATCTTCTCGATTCCTATTTGTCTCATTGGATTTTCTTTCATTTTAGAATTGCTTACTTACAACAAAAGCATAACTTTTTAGAGTTTCAATTGGTTCACTTTTGGATTTAATTATGATGCGATCTTCCTCTATGCCTTTAAACTGCTTAATTTCATCTAATACACCGAATTTTCCGATGTGTTTTCCGCCTATAAGATAAATAAGCGCACCCTTTTGCAGTTTTAAATGATCTTTTATTTCCTTCTTTGGCACAGAGATTACTACAGAGTCACCAACTTTATAATCATCTTTTTTTACAATAAGATTATTACCATCAAATAAATTTAACTGAACTTTTTTGCCATTAAGTATTGTTTTATTTATGATCTTGCATGTCTTTGTTTTTGATTCTTCTTTGCTGGATGGCTTTACAATTAGTTTACCATGCTCGTCAAATAAAATGATAAAACTCTGCTGGATCTCAGGTATCTCAATGATATCCATTACCCCCACAGGAAATCTTAAATCCCTTCTTGCCTTTCCATCAACAAGTATTTTATTTTCATTCAATAATATCTTTGCTTCTTTTGCTGTTTTAGTATACTTTAATAAATTCTTTAGAAGTATATTTAATGATACACTATTAACTAACTTATGCGGACCTGGTCTAGTCCTTGTTACAAATACTCGTTCCTTCTTCCATATCTGCCATGTTTTTGGGATGTTTAGTCTTTTAAGGTGTGTCATTTTTTGATCTCAAACTTTTGGATTTTTTCTTTTCGATATTTATCATCTAAGTTTAATTCTGTGATAAGTAAATTAGATGGATGAAGTGGAAATGAAGATTTAGAACCATCTTTCTTCACTGTTTCGATTCCTTCTATGAAAACCTTGATTTCCTTTTTATCAACATCTGCTATCTTACCAATCTTACCTTTAAATTCTCCCCTCATGATTTTTACTCTATCTCCTTTCCTTAGGGGTATATTTCTTGTTTTGAACTTCTTTCTGAGCTCTTTAGATAAATGGGAGGAGATGAAGTCCTTTCTAATGTGCAATGGAGCATTAGCTAGATATTTCCTCTGCTTTCGAGGTTTTTTACTTGATTTCCAGTGTGTTGAAAATTTTTTCATTTTATACAACTATGCTTGCCACTTTTGCTATTCCAGGCCATCTTTCGGTAGCTTCTTTTGCTATTGGCCCTTTAAAGATGGTTCCTTTAGGATTTCCTTTATCGTCTTTAAGAACAACAGCAGCATTATCTTCAAATGAAACTCGCATGCCATCCGGTCTTCTGTATTCTTTCTTTTGTCTTACAATAATAGCAAAGACAACTTGCTTACGCATTGCAATGGTTCCTTTAACAACTGATGCCAAAATTAAATCACCTATGCCTGCAGCAGGCATTCTACCTTTAACAGTCTTCATTCCTTTTATAGAGACAATTTTAATTACCTTAGCGCCTGAATTATCGCATGTTTCAATCAATGTTCCATGCGGCAGTGCTTTTGTTATTCTTGATTTTATTGCTTTCATTTTTTCAATATTTCAACAGCCACAAAATTTTTTGTTTTTGATATTGGCCGTGTCTCCATTATCTTAATTTTATCGCCTTTCTTTATATCTAAGCAAGGTGGAATATGTGCTTTAAGTCTAGTTCTTCTTTTTTCATATCTTTCGTACTTAGGTAAATAATATTGTCTAGGGAATTCGATAGTTGCTGTTTTATGCAAGACATTTCTAATTACTGTTCCTGTGAACAGTCTTCCTCTCACTTTAATGAATCCGTGGAATGGACAGTGTGTATCATTACAGTTCTTTGTAGGTAAAATTACAGGAATTCCAATATCAATCGATTTTTCTTTCATACTTTAATCCTTTTTTTCAATCTTTCTTCAGGTCTTCCAACCAATAATTTTCCATCGATTATGAATTTTCTTTTGTTTATTATCATCTTCAATTTTACTTGTGACTTAATTATCTTCTTTGTTTTATTACCCACTTCTAATACGAGCATATTTTTCGACTCGTCGATAATTTTTCCTTTCAATCCTTCAAGGATTTTATTTTTGGATTCTACTATCTCTACGTCGAGCCCAATCAGTTCGTATCTTAGTACGTCCGAAAGGTTCATCTTAGCTTATATCTACAGACTCTGATGGAAAGCCCATCATTATGAGCTCTTTTTTAACTTTTTGTCTGTGGTCTCCTTGCAGTTCGATGACGCCATCCTTCACTGTCCCACCACACGCCATCTTTGTCTTCAATCCCTTTGCTAATTCCTTAATATCTATGTCTTTGGTATCTATTCCCTTTACAAGTGTAATCAATTTACCAAAGCTCCTCTTTATGATGGTTATATGTATTCGCTGTTCTTCCTTTGCTATTGTCTCACAGACACAGAGCTCTTTAACGAGTCCGCACTTTTGGCATACGTTCATTTATTTTTTAGCTGCCTCCTTGGTTTCAATTTTTTGATTCCTTTTGATATTCAGGAATGTGTTAAGTCTTGCTATTGTCTTCTTTATCAGCCGAACTTTACCTGGACTTTCTGTAACTTTTCCAGTAGATATTTGAGCGTTATATTTCATCAGTTCTTTCTTTAACTCATTCAGTCTTTCCTTTATTTGCGGTTCTGTCATCTGTTTAAATTCACTTTTCTTTATTATCGCCATTTTCTTCCTTTTTCTTCTTAGTTTGTTTTTTCTTTGATTCTGCTGATCCTTTTTTCACGCTCTTTTTTTCAGCTAATTTCTCTTCTTTGACCGGCTCTTCTTTTTTCTGCTCTACAGTAGCTTCTACTTTAGGTTGTTCTTGCTGTTGAATTCCCTGTGTTGGTTTTGCTTTTTCCAAAGTAAACATTTTATCAGGTAATTCTATATCCGGGGTCATTATAAAAATTTTTATTCCAATTGTGCCTGATTTAAGATCCGCTTTCGTTATTGATTTTTTTATCTTATTCATTGCGATATCACCGGATTTTTTCATGTAACCAGCTGAAAATCTCCACGACCTTGCTCTTGCGCTTGGTAATTTTCCTGATAATAAAATCTCTGCGCCTATTGCACCTGCGTCTATGATATCCTGTAAAACCCTGTATCCAATTGACTTGAACCTTTTTGAACCGAATCTTTCAAGGCTAAATGCAATTCTATCTGCTACATATTGGGCATCAAGCATGGGATTCTGTACTTCTCCGATTTCGATTTGCGGATTTTCCAGTTTGAACTTTCTCTTTAGATATTCTGTGATTTTCCTTATGTTGTCTCCCTTCTTTCCTACAACTAAACCTGGTTTTGTTGTGAACACGATTATCTTCTCTCCGAGCGGTGTACGATGGATTTCTGTATGTGAATAACCAGCTTTGGCTAGTAATTTTGACATGTATTCCTGTATCTGATGCTCCTTAATCTTTTGTGCAACAAATTGTCTCTCTATCATTTTTTCTGAAGTTCCTCTGCAACAATTTCAATATGTGTTCTCTTCATCTTTCTTCTTCTTAATCTTCCAAAATGCCAAGGTGTGGATGCTTTGTTTGCTACTATTTTTTTGATGTAGATTGAATTTGAATCTAATCCCTTATTCTGTGCGTTAGCTTCTAATGAATTAAGCAATTTTATAATTTCTAAAGAAGCTCTTTTCGGGTATCTTCCTGCAGCAATTTTTCCTTTTCTGTGACCCATATCTCTGTTAAATCTTGTGAATGGAACTGCTAATTTGCCTTCTGCAACTTTACTGAGTAATTCTTTTGATTTTTTAACGGGTTTTCCTCTAATAAATTTGCATATCTCTGCTGCTTGTTTAGTTGAAATTGAAAGATTACGACCAATGACTTTAGCTACTGTTTCTGTCATTTTATTTAGCCTTTGTTGCAATTGCTGTACTTGATTTTGTTGCACCAATACCTGGTGCTGAGTGTTCAATTTTTACCCTGGTTATTGTAAATTCTCCTAAATAATGTCCCACCATGTCTTCTTTGATAAGAACCTGATTGAATGATCTGCCATTATGTATATGTATGGTTAAACCGACCATTTCTGGGATTATAATAAAATCGCGTAAATGTGTCTTGATTGGTTTTTTGTATTGACCAGATTTTGCCTTTTTTATTTTTAATAAGAACGGTTTATTTCTCTCAAACAATCCTCTAAGTATGGTTCTTCTTTGCCTAGCTGGAAGTAACTTTGCAAATTCCTTGATATCCATTTTCTGAAGTTCTTCTAATGATTTTCCTCGATAAGTGAATTCCATCTTATCTCTTTCTCCTACCTGTTCTTCTTGCTGAGACTTTCCCTACCTTGGCACCTGGTGGAGCAAATCTTGATACTGTTTTTGCCCTACCGACATGTCTGCCTCTTCCAGATCCAAAAGGATGGTCGACAGCGTTCATGGCAACTCCAGATGTAACTGGATAAAGCTTGCCACGAGCCCTCATTGCATGATGCATCTTACCTGCTTTGACAAATGGCTTTTCTAATCTGCCCCCACCAGCAATTACACCAATTGTTGCTCTACAATTCGGATTGAATAACTTTTGTTTTTTTGATGGCAATTTGATTAAAACTTCTGAATCAAGTGACTGAATAACTTTACCAAAACTTCCTGCAGCTCTTGCAAATCTTCCCCTATCAGCAGGTTTATTCTCAATGTTGTATACCTCTGTACCTTCTGGAATATTCTTTAATGGAAGTGTGTTTCCAATTTTAGTAGGAGCATTAGGCCCTGTTGCAACAGTATCATTTACCTTTAGTCCTATCGGAGCAAATATGTAACTGATTTCATTGTTATCATATTTTATCTTTGCAAGAGGGGCTGTATGTCCCGGACAGTCTACAAGTTCGATTACTTTACCTTGTAAAACACCTGATTTTTCAATATCGTCGTATTTTCTGTGCTTTACTTCAGTTACCCATTTAAACGAATGTGCCCTATATGTTGGGCTTCCCTTTCCACGTGCTTGTAGCTTTAATGTCTTACCCATTTTATATCAACCCAAGTTGAGTGGCAACATCGAGTGCTGGATTATCTGGAGATAGTTTAATGTAAGCCTTCTTTTGACCTGAAGGCAATATTAACGTATTAATATCCAGAACCTTAATCTTGAATAAATACTGGATTGCACTTTTTATCTCTGTTTTTGTTGCTGCTTTGTCCACTACAAATGTAAGTTTATTTTGTGATTCCATAAGTTTAACTGCCTTTTCTGTTGATATCGGATGTTTTACTATTCTGTATGGATCTTTCATTTTTTAGTTGATTTTGTTTGTTTTGGTTTATTTTCTTTCTTTTTAGGTTGCTCTTTTATTTCTTTCTTAATTTCTTTAGGTAATTCCTTTAGCTTTTTAATATTTAAAAATAAATTTTCACTTTTTATCTTGTCAATAGCATTTTCAGAGTATATTGTTAATCTTCCTGGAGTTCCGCCTGGTGCGAGCAGAGCTATATTTATGTTTTCAACAGTGCATATATCAATACCAGGAATGTTTCTTGCTGATTTTATTAAGGGACATTCATTAGAAACAACAAACAATGGACCTTTCTTTGTAATGTACCTTCTACCCCTGGATTTTCCTCTTCCAGCCCTTATTTTAATTTGTGATATCCTTTCCAGTTCTTTTTCTAATTTTAACTTCTCTAATAATATTTCAACATTCTTTGTTTTGTTTATAGACTCCATCTTTGAATCAAGAATTAGGGGGGCTTCTAAAAACAAATGGCCTCTGGATTTTATTAGCTCGGGAACAACTGAGGCGGCTAAAGCAGATCTTAATGCTTTTCTTCTTTCCTTCTTGTTGATTTTCTTGAACCAGATCTTTTGAGATTTTGGAGCATGTGCTTTTCTACCACCAACAGTTCCAGGAGCAAATGCACCTACCCAACCAAACTGTGTTCCCCTGTGCCATAAACTTTTTCTTGGAATTCTTGAGATGCCATGACCATATGCTGTTTTGAAATCTCTCCTTCTTCTTGATAATTCTGCTGAAGCTCTTTGACCAGCTTTTGTGTATGCACCATACGGCTGTCTATTATGACTTTGGTATGCTAAAAACGTTCGCATCACAAGGTCAGGTCTGATTTCTTCAAAAAACTGAACAGGTAAATCTATTGTTTTTGTTTTTTTCCCTTCCAAATCATAAACTTGTGCTTTCATTTTTATTGCTTACTTTCTAAACTTATGCTTATAATTTCACCTAGCATCGGCTTAGCAGGTCTAATTGGATCTGTAATAACGACAGGCCTTTTGCGGTGGCCTGGAATCGAACCTTTAACAATTAAACAATCGTTTTTGACAAAACCATAACTTACGAATCCGCCTTTTGGATTGATTTCTTCTGGTTTTGATATCATTTTTAGAATTTGTTTATTGTATTCTGTTCTTGTATGGAAACCCATTTTTCCAGGTTGAGCTACTGAGAAACGAACCTTTTTCGGCGTCCAAGGACCCAGAGTTCCGACTCCTCTTTTTACTTTCTCAGATTTATGTTGTCTGATCTTGACACCAAATCTTTTGACTGTTCCCTGGAATCCTTTTCCTTTTGTAACAGCATGAATATCAATCAACTGATTCTCTTTGAAGACGTCACTTATCTTGATTTCTTTATTGAGAAGCTCTTTTCCAAGTTTTAATCTTTCTTCCTTTGTTTTTCCACAAATTTTTATCTCTAATAAATCTAGTTTTTTCTTTCCAAAACCTGTTAGTTTAGGCTGGGTATAAATAACGAGTTTAAGTTCATCAAAATCTTGAGGCTCTTTTGATTCTGGATTCTTTAATTTGAATAAATTTTGATCAAGATTTGGAGAAAAAAGCTCAGAAACAAGCTGAAGGCCTGATGTGGTTTTTTTGTAGAATCTTAAAGAAAAAGTCTTGATAGGCGGACACTCGATGATTGAAATTGGCATGAAAATAATCTGGTTTTTTGTTGGTGAATTTTGATTGTTATCACGGTACATTGCATGTGTCATACCAACCTTATAACCTATGAAACCGGCAAGCTTATTTTGATCAAGATTCGGCCAGTTTTTAATTCTGGGATAGATTCTTCTAGCTCTAACACGAGGCCATATCATCAATGAGCCTCTTCTCGGCCAATTCATTCTATTTGCGCCTGCCATTTTATTAGGAAAGTTCTGAAGTTTGTTTTTAAGCCTTTTGTATATAACATTCTATCTAGAATCAGCGACCGATTAGTCTTACAGTAGGGTAATAATCAAAATTTCGAGCTTAATTTATAAATCTTTTGGTTAGATAAGCTCAAATTATAGATAATTTTATAAACCGTGCATTTTTTAGATTTTATTGGGATACAAATGGCAAGAACTATTTTACCGTTGGCTGCAATGGAAAAACTATTAAAGAAATCTGGCGCTGCTAGAGTTTCTCAAGGTGCAAAGGACGTTATGAGAGAGGTACTAGAAGAGGTAGCACAGGAAATAGGAGAGAAAGCAGTAAGATTTGCGCAGCACTCTGGCAGAAAAACTGTAAAGGGTTCTGATGTTAAGTTAGCGTCTAAATAAATAAGTTGATTCTAAAAATGGCTAAAACACCTATAAATGGAAATAACTATGAAAGTCATTGGGTTTCTACTACTAGTAATGGTAGTGATGAAAAAAAATTAAGAGCTAAGTTAAGAAGTTTATCAGGTTTTAATTTTAATTCAGGAAGAGATTATGGTGGTGATATTAGAGGAAGCACTTATAAATTTTTAAAAATCAAATACTATGGGGAAGATGGCATTGAAGCATTAGCAATTGGATCTTTAAAGAAAGAAGAAATAACTACCGAAGAAGAAAATGAAGATTCTGGTGAAGATGGTAAAGAGAATAATCATAGGCATAAACAAAGACATGTTCACTCTCCACTTGAGTATGCAGCACTTGCTTTTGTTTTAACGCATGGTTTTAAGGATATTAAAATTTTTAATAGGTATCCTGCAGATATGCTTGAAGATATTTTACTCCTTGGAATTCATGATAAGATGCGGATAAAAAGGAATGGTGTTATTTTAAAAAAAGACAAAATGAATGAATTATTAAGGTTAATAGACATGTATGGTTAACTATTTCATTTTCTTTGTTATATCAATATCCTGATTGCACTTCTGACATTGAAATCTGATAACATCTGCTGTCTTTTTACTCCCTGATTCTTCATCCAGTATCCGAACCTTTTTTCTTTTAAAAGGAACTTGAATTTCTCCTTCATTTGAGCAATAAGGACAAGTATATTTAACATTACATGTTAATGTATCTTCATATTCCTCTACTGGTGCAGAATATTTACATTTAGGACACTCGTAAATATCCGCTCTGATCCTTATTTTTCCTGTCTTAGGATTTTTTGGCTTGCCCATCAGACATTCTTTACACTTAGGACAAGTTTCTTTGAATACCCATGCTCTTGCTTTTCCCCTACCAATAATTCGATTAGTAAAATAAACACATTCATCCATTGATTTAGGTTCTTGTAATGTCATTTTACTTCTTTATTAAGCCACGATAGATATTCTTTATTAACCTTATTAATATTTATTTTTAATATACATGGAACTTCATAGCCATGAATTTTTTTGATTTCATTTTTTATTTTATTAAACTTTCCATTCTTTGTTTTTATTATTAATGCGTATTCTTTATCTTTTACTATTTTATTTTTCCATCTATACACTGAGCTAATTGGAAACATATTATTACAAGCTGCTAGTTTATTTTTAATTAAATGATTAGATATTCTAACTGCTTCTTTCTTATTTTTACAGGTTGTGTAAATCCAGATCATATGGCTTGATATATCATTAATATTTATAAAGATTAATATAAGAGATTAATTTATAGTCCCG
>CAYIFT010000002.1:0-24092 GCA_964362765.1 Candidatus Woesearchaeota archaeon
TTACCTCTTCCATACTCGATACAGGCAATTTCACCACCAAGTTCATTTACAATATCATAGTAAGTTTTATATACTTGGTATGCCTAATTACCTCTATGAGTAAGAATTTTATCTTGTTAATCTTAATATTGATATCATTTATTTTAATAATAAGCGGATGTAAAAAAGAATCTGGAAAAGTATCAATAACATCTTACTCTGTTTTAAACAATGCTGGTTCTTTTACTGAGGCAGAAAATGAAGTTTGCAAAAAAGATGATAAGCCAATTATAAGATTATTTGCAACATCATGGTGCCCCCATTGCCAATGGATTAAAGACACATACATCAAAGTGGTTGAAGATTACGTTAAACAAAATAAGGTAGTAGCATATTTTTGGGAAGTAGATAAAAATGATGATTTGCTTACAAAAGAGAATGAAGGTAAAATTCCAGAATCAGAGTTGGGAATATTCCAGAAATTTAATCCAAAGCAATCTATCCCTACATTCGTATTCGGCTGCAAATATTATCGTATAGGAAATGCTTATGAAGCGCAGAATGACCTTGCTGCTGAAGAATCAGAATTTAGATCTGTAATAGAACGTCTTATCGGAGGTGAAAATTAATGAAAATATTTATTTCTGTATTTATAATATTATTATTCATATTGGGTTGTACTGCTCAGCAACAACCACAAAGAAGAGAGCCATTAACTGTTCAAATTGGGCAGCCATCTTCGCAACCATCTATACCAGCACCACAACAACCAACACAACCTTCTGTCAAGGAATTTAATATAGAAGCAAGACAGTTTGAATTTAATCCATCGACAATTACCGTAAACAAAGGCGATAGAGTTAAATTAAACATAAGATCTACAGATGTAACACACGGATTTTCATTGCCAGATTTTAATATACAAGCTACCCTTTCGCCTGGAAATATAGTTGTAAAAGAATTTACAGCTGATAAAGCAGGTAGCTTCACTTTTAAATGTTCTGTATACTGTGGTTCAGGACATTCAGATATGAAGGGAACTTTGATTGTTAATCAGTAAAAATATGCGCAAATTCTTTTTTATTTTTTCTATTATACTAATCCCAATTATTATATTATTGCTGAACTTCAGATTGTATGTATTCAATACAGATTATTATCATAAAGAATTTGCAAGACACGGCGTGTACAAAATGTTTAACAACGGTGAATTAGAGAATTCACTTGATGACTTGTTTGATTACTTCAAAGGAAAAGGTGAATTAAACAAAGAATTCTTTAACAGCAAAGAAATACTGCACTTAAAAGATGTAAAGAATTTAATAAAAAAGACAATTAAATTATTCTATATTTCAATAGTCCTATTAATAATAATATTTATCTTGCTGAAGGATAAAAATCTAATAATAAAATCATCATTATATGGGTCAGCATCAACAATTATCATAATATTATTTTTATTCTTAGTATCATCAACAAACTTTTCATGGTACTTCCTAAATTTTCATTATTTAGTATTCTCTAATAATTATTGGCAACTGAATCCAGAAACTGATAGATTAATCCTGATGTTTCCCGAAGAATTTTTCTATGATATTACAACAAAGATATTCTTTAACAGCCTTATCATATCATTAGTAATAATGCTTATACTGTATACGTTAAAGAATAAGTTCAAAAAGTCAAAAACCCTCAAAATTTGATACTACTTTCAAGTTTAAATTCATTTGAGTAAGATATTTATATGCAATTTGTCAGAATATTATAAGAATATGCATAACTCAAGAATTGCACAAGCAGCTATAGAATATGTAATATTGGTTGGGGTAATACTTGTATTTTTAATACCGGTAATACACTACTCACTGAATGAAGCAAATATAAGTCTTAAAATAAGCCAGCTTGATAATTCAGTAAGAAGGGTCGCTAAAGCAGCTGATGCAGTCTTGGCAGTAGGTGGAGGTGCAGCAGAGATTGTTACAATAACATTGCCATATGGAATAGAAAGTTCAACTGTAGGCTCGAACAGGGTCGCTTTAAAAGTAAGTATGTTTGGATCTTTCAGCGATGTTGTCTATACCACAAAAGCAAATGTTGCAGGTAATCTGCCTGTTAGCCCAGGGACATATAGAATTGTTGTTAGGGCATTAACCAATAATACTGTTATAATAACCCCAATATCTCAACTATGAAAAAAGCTCAGATTAGCACTGAAGTAATGTATTCTGTTGGCGTCATGATAATGATATTTCTAATACTTATAGGAATTAGCTTCAACAGAAGAGTAGAAATAAAGAAATTAGATGATTTTTACGAGAAGAGGAATGAATGTCTGAAGCTGGCTAATTTCTTGACATCAATAGGATCTTTCGGTCAATTTTCATCTGCAAATGGAAGCTCAATTATTGGAGGTATTGAAATAAATTTAAAACACTATGCAGATGTATTTGATTATGGTGTAATTGTTGTAAGAGACCCAAGCGAATCTGTAAAAACAGTCGAAGCAACGTGCACATTTAATGCAAATGTCACATCAACTTTAAATCTCATGCCAGGAAGTTATTTAATACAGCATTTTAATAATATAATCAAGATAAAGATACCCGGAGGATTTAAGTACCAAACCCCAATACCATATTAAATACTGTATATAAAATGTGAGGTAAATAAACATGAAAAAAGCCCAATTAAGCTACGAGTATATTGTAATAATAGGAAGTGTTCTTGTATTGCTTTTACCGTTTTTTTATACATTCTTTAACGGTATAGCATCCAAAATTAATGACTATTATGCGACAGAAACAGTAAACTTAGTTGCACAAGCAACAAGAACAGTGGCAAATCTTGGAGAAGGCAGCAAAGTCAGGGTCCCGCTCAGAATTCAAGGTATACAAAAAAATGACATTCAACGAAGTACAGTAGCCCTGGACTTACCTAAAGGTAAGATAAGTGCACAAGGTGCAAGTTGTATAGGCGCAGCTCCGTCTATATTGCGAGGAACAGGTACATTTTTTATGCCAGTAACTTCATTCCGATACATGATTGCAGTAGGTGATGCTCCGGTAATATCACATGTTGTGCCTGAAGGAGAAAAACCCAGACGTGAAAATTGTTTTCAGCCAGCAACCATATACACTAATGATGAATTTGATATATATGGCGCTAATTTTAAACAAAATTCTGAAGTTATAGTTACAAGAACTGATAATAATAATAAACAAACTAAGCGAACTGAATATAAAAGTGAACAAAAACTTGAAGTTGATGAACCGGTATTAGGCGCAGCAACATATATTATGGAAGTTATAGACGCAAGCGGTGTTACATCAAATTCACTAATTGTCCAAGTTAACCCGCCAGCACTAGGTGGCGCAGATTAATGGTCAGAGTAAAATTATGAAAAGGGGTCAAGCAGTAGTCACTGATCTTTTCATAGCTATTGCAGTATTCATAGTATTGGTAACAATCACCACAGTAATCTGGGATCTCTACACCATAAGATTGAAAATGAGACAGGAATATGAAGACATGATAGTTAAAAACCTCCAAATATCAGACCAGCTTGTAAAAAATCCAGGAGTGCCAAATGATTGGGAATATGTAATACAGCAAAATCCAGATTATGTTGATGTACTTGGTTTGGCTTTTGACGATAGGATTCTGTCCTCAAAAAAAGTAGAGATGTTCAGAACAAATATGACAAATCAGAAAGTAAAAGATATTCTAAAAATTGGCCTCTACAACTATTACTTTGTTATCAAAGAACAAAATGGTACCCCCATATTAGCTAAAGGCAATAATCCCATCGGATCTTTTAACACAGTTAACCTAGCAAGGCTAGTTCGCTATAAAGACAGAACAAGAATTATGGAATTTGCATTATGGAAATAGTTATTAAAATAAAAAAAAGAGGGCTAATATTTTCATTAGACGCAGCTATAGCAGTTACTGTTGTGGTAATAATTCTGATTACAAGTGCTTATTATTTAAGTACAGCATCTAAAGAGTCAACTTCTCAGGTGCAGCTTATCAAAATCGGCAATGATTTATTAACTATTTTTGAAAAAGAAGGTGTCATAGACTGGGTAGTTGCAAATGATTCTGTCGCACCTTCAGATGCTGTAACAGTTGCAATTAGCGAATCTATAGTAAACGTAAGCAGATATTTACCTGCTAGTTATAATGCACTAATTGAGGTCTCAGATATACGCGAAACTCCTTTGAATGATGTTGCTACCGGAATTACTTGCGTTTCATCTCCTCCATGTTGTTTTGGTACAGGATGTAATGGCACATTTAATGTTACAACATTGCCTTTAACCAGAGCAAATAATTATCATGTAATAGCGCATGCATCTTCTACGTTTACCGGCAAAAATACTTCTATTTCCTTACATACTCCTGGTAAAACCTTTGTCTTCGCTACCATAAAAGAAAGGACATATGTTACAACATTGCCTCACTCATTCGAATTTGGTATAAACCGCAATCTTAAGTTTAATGCAACAAATATGCTGATAGATTGGTTTAGAGTATTGGGCGACAAATCTTACGCAGCTAACACATCCCGACCTCTGCCAAGTAACTTCACATTTATAGGTACTGGAGAAAGGTTATTCGCATACGTAATTAAAGACATATTTGATCAACCTAGATATGCAAAATTTTATATTTGGATAGAATAAAATGAAGAAAAGAAAAGGAGTATTTTTAACTTTAGGAATAACTTTTGTGAGTATATTAGTTCTCACATTAGCATCTTTGGTATTAAGAAATGCCGAATCATCTGAAGAAAGGATAACAGAGTTAGCCGCACTTGATAGAATATACAATCTGGATAGATCTCTTGGAACAATATATAAAGAAGTATTCCTAAATATTCTTCAATTTAATATGACAATAAACGAAACCTATATTAAATTTGATAAATCTTTAACAAATGTTAGTGCAGATACAGACGAAGACAGGGCAGTAATTGATATGCTTTACTCTTTATTCTATGCAGATTCATTATACGATGGGTTCTCATACCTGCTCACAGCTACATCAACAGATTATATTTGGTATGGATTTGATAGGCCAAAGGTTAGCATCCTTTACTATGTAGCAAGAAATGCTTCAACAGGTATCCCCGGATTCGAAGTAGGTGGAACACCATTTATAGTATTAACAACAGACCCAAAGTTAGTCAAAGATTATACTGTAATAGTTAAACATAAATCACTGAACGGAACAGTAAATTGGACTAGATACACACCAGAACCATCTCCATGCGCAGATCCATACGCATCAACGTATGGTTGTGGTCATACATTAAATGTCACTGTTCTAGGTACGGGCGGTTGGGTAAGCTCAGATAAAAGATTAGTTAGTCTAGACGTAGACCCCACCGGTAATCTGACACAAAAGATAAACATTTTAAACTATACAGCAGATCCTGTTATTACACCATTCGTAGGAGCAGGAACATTAGGATCTGGGGGCGGAATTCTTGCTGATGCAACTGTATCCGGCGCTGTTAACTTTGTGCATAATCTAACATTTACATTCATAATTAATTATTACCCAAACAATAAGACTATATTAAGTATGCTCGGAGACACTGTAGGAATCGAAATTCCAGAGCTTGGAATCAAAAAATTCGGGAGAATAAAAGTACTATAGTGTAACCATTGCAAAAGTAAAACAATATTTAATAAACATATAATAACAAAATCAAAAATATGGACTGGATTAAAGTATACAGAATAACCTTTTTAGTAAGCATATTCATAATTTTGGTGTCATTATTTCTGAATAAAGACAAATTATATATCTTATTATCGGGAATTATTCTAATAATCACTTCATTGTACGAACAGTGGGACATTAAAAGAGTAAAATATCCCTCAAAGAAAGAAACCGAACCTAAACCAGCCCCAGTACCACAGCAATCATCTATCTACAAAGAACCAGTCTATTATAAACCAGTTGCACCATCACAGGTAAATTATGAAAAAAAACCATTATATTTCTCAAAAAAAGAAAAAAAGCTCCAAGATATTAAGCAAACACTAATTCCGGCAAAAGAAGTTATAAAAGAAGAGAAGAAAACAAGATTTAATCTCTTGAACTTATTCAAAAGAAAAAAAATAGAAAAACCCGAAGAAAAACCATTGCCTAAGGTTGAACAGCCTTTTAAAAGAACAAAAGAAATTAAAAAATTTGAGGAAACCCCAAAAGCGCCACAGGAAATCGCAGTGTTTAAAACAGAAGAAGATAAAAAAACAGTTTTAAGCGATTATATAAAAAAAGCACTTAAATCAAAATTCCCAAAAAGCAAGATAAAAGAAGCAGCATTAGCAAGTGGCTGGCCAGATAATTTATTCGAAACTATCTATAATGAAGTCGCAAAATCGCACCACAAATTAAAGAATATAATCGCCTCCGTATTGGTGGTCTTGGTAATAACCTTAATTTTTATATTATCAAAATTAGAGATATTCTTGCTGACTTACTGGATTAAAACACTGAAGTACGCGTCACCTTTATTTTATATAGTATTTTTAGCAATACTATTACTTATCATAATTTTCTTTACAGTAAAAATAAAGAAAACTTTAAAAAAGAAGAAAGTAGAATATAAAATAGAGGAGGAAAAGAACGTACAAGGGATAAAAGAGGCGATGATAAAATTCTCAGTAGGTTCATACGAAACTGACTTAGACAAGCTTTACAAGATACTGGCAGAAAAACAAAAACTTAGTATCAGCGAGGTAGCAAAGGCCTTTAATATCTCAAAATCTGAGGCAGAAGAATGGGGTAAGATAATGCGCGATCACGACCTCATAACCATGCATTATCCAACAGTAGGAGAGCCTGAATTAATATGGAAAAAATTGAAGAGTACACAATAAAAGTAGACAACCTGGAAATAAACATTAATATCCTAGGTGGAAAAGGGGTAACAAAAACCTACAACATAGAAGTACCCAAAATAGCTCCAGCGACAAAAGCACTTCTAGATAGCATAAAGCACGGTTTGATAAGAGAGGTCGCAGTTAGTACCACAGAAATACTAGATCCTAAGGCGATCTCCGCAATAAAGGAAAAGTTTGGACAAAAAGCTTTCTCAGTAATTAAAGTAAAGATGCCGGCAATGCCCGATGATGTCGCTCGATTATTAATAAATGTTCTTATGCAAGAAATGCTTGGTCTTGGGGATATAGAATACCTAATGGGCGATGAAAATCTTGAAGAGATAGTTGTTATTTCATCAAAAGAGCCTGTCCGAGTTTATCACAAGAAGCACGGCTGGTTGGAAACAAATATAACAATTGAATCCGAAGAAAAAATACTGAACTATTCAAATATTATTGGCAGACGTGTTGGCAGACAAATCACAACATTAAGTCCATTGTTAGACGCTCATTTAATAACCGGAGATAGAGCAAATGCTGTTCTCTTTCCAATATCAACTAAAGGTCACACAATAACGATTAGAAAATTTGCCCGTGATCCATGGACAATGACCGATCTAATAAAAAACGGAACAATTAATCCAAAAGTAATGGCATTGATTTGGATAGCAATACAATTCGAGATGAATGTTTTAATAAGTGGTGGTACTGCCTCTGGAAAAACTTCCTTCTTAAATACAGTTATGCCATACATTCCACCAAATAATAGAATAGTAAGCATAGAAGATACAAGAGAGCTCCAATTGCCAAAATTCTTATATTGGTGTCCTCTGACAATTAGGCAGCCGAATCCTGAAGGCAAAGGTGCTGTTGAAATGTTGGACTTGTTAATAAATTCATTAAGAATGAGACCGGATAGAATTATCCTTGGTGAGATGAGAAGAAGGGACCAAGCAGAAGTTCTTTTCGAAGCAATGCACACAGGTCACAGTGTTTATGCTACTGTACACGCAGATTCAATTGCAGAAACTATTCAACGTTTAGTTAATCCACCTATAGAAGTTCCCAAAAACCTGTTAGCGGGTGTAAATCTAAGTGTAGTTATGTTTAGGGATAGAAGGAAAGGTATTAGAAGAGTATTCCAGGTAGGAGAATTTATCCCTTCAGAGGAGGAAGGTCTGCCTACTGTAAGACCAAACATTCTGTATAGATGGAAGCCAATGACAGATGAAATTGTCGAACATTCAACATCTATAAGATTATTCGAAGAATTAAGCAGACATACTGGTATGACGCTCACGCAAATCGACCAGGATATAGCAACAAAAACGAAAATTTTAGAATGGATGGTGAAAAACAACATCAGATATGTGGATGATGTTGGAGAAATCATGAGGAAGTATTACTTAGATCCAGATTCGGTAATAGAGATGATAGGTGGTGTAGAAAACAAATAAAATGATAAAAATACCATTCTCTTTTGTACCTCCAAAATTATTGTTTAAATTATCGAAATTCTTTTATGGAGTTGCAGAGAAGATAGAAAGGAAATATCCAAATCTAACTATATATTTAAATCAGGCAGAAGCAAAGCTGACAGCAATCGAATATCTTAGTATGTGCCTGATATCTGATATATTCTTCTTCATCTTTATACTTATTATAAGCTTATTTTCATTGTACTTTGGAGCAACAATACTTACAGCAATTATTTTTTCAATAGTAGTTACACTTTTTGTGACTATGCAGCAGTTTGCATATCCTAGGTTAATTGCATCTAGAAGAGTACGTGAAATAGAAAAGAACCTGATGCCGGCTTTGCAGGATATTTTGATACAGCTAAATTCGGGAATACCATTGTTTAATATCCTCGTAAACATTTCAAGTGGTGATTATGGCGAAATATCAAGTCAGTTTAATGAGGCTATTAAAGAGATTAATGCAGGTAGACCCCAACTTGACGCCCTCGAGGATATCGCTGTAAGAAACCCATCAATCTTATTCAGAAGGGTATTATGGCAGCTTGTAAATGGAATGAAGGAGGGTGCAGATATATCATCTCTAATCACAGAAGTTATAAGGTCAGTAGCAGATGAACAGTTAATCCAAATCCAGAGATATGGGGGTCAGTTGAGTCCATTAGCTTTGTTTTACATGCTTATCGCAATAATAGCGCCTTCATTGGGTGTAACTTTCATCATAATATTATCATCTTTCATAGCCTTGTCCACATTAACAACTAAGGTGGTATTCTATTCATTGTTAGTAATGACAATGTTTTTTCAGATAATGTTTTTAGGAATGATAAAAACAAGAAGACCAACGTTGATATAAAATGTACAGAATAATAACAAGACTTTATCCATCTAAGCTGAGAAATAATTTGTATAATCTAGTTATGTTTAATAACATAACGGTAGACTTTGAGAAATATACAACTTTCATTATCATAATAAGTGTAGTATTAGGAATGCTGATCGGTTTGTTGCTGAGAATCTTTTTAGAATTTCCAGTAATATTGCTTATGCTCGGATCGATCATCCTTGTCCACAGTTCAATAATTGCTTATCTTGTTTTGAGTGCAGATTCAAGAGCAAGATTTGTTGAAGATTTACTTCCGGATGCACTGCAGCTTATGGCATCAAATTTACGAGCAGGTATGACTATTGATAGAGCACTGCTTCTTGCAGCCAGACCAGAATTTGGCCAGTTTCAGGAAGAAATAAATAGGCTGGGAAAAGAGATAGCAACAGGTAAAGAATTTGAATCAGCTTTAATGGATTTGGGAAAGCGGTATAGATCTGAAAAATTGCAAAAGACAGTTCAACTAATAGTTTCAGGTGTCGCTTCTGGAGGTTCGATTGCAGATTTATTAGAGCAAACCGCAGGCAATTTAAGGCAGCAAAGGCTCACAGAGCAAAGAATTAGGGCAAATGTTTTAGTCTACGTTATTTTCATCTTTTCAGCAATAGGGTTCGGTGCTCCGATGCTGTTCAGCCTAAGCTCATTCTTAATAGAGGTAGTAACTGATATATTCTCAAAAATTCAGTTGCCACCGACAACAGTTTCAGCGCAGCTTCCACTAGCATTCACAAAAATTTCCATTAGCCCAAAATTTGTTAACACATACACAATAACATCTCTGATTTTAACTTCTATCATGGGTTCATTAATCTTAGGATTGATATCTAGAGGAAAAGAAAAGGAAGGTCTTAAATTTCTGCCAATATTAATAATGTTGACAGTGTCTTTATTCTTTCTAATAAAATTCTTAATCAGAAATTTACTTGGTGGCTTATTTAACATATAATTTACTTTCTCATCGCTTTCTTTATTTTTAACTTTTGTTCACTGAAACCAAACTCACTTCCAAGTAAATAAATTCTGTATGATGTGTAAACAATAATTATGTAAACAAGTGTAATTAAAAAATGCTTCAAGTAAGTTATATTTCCTTTTACATCAAAGATTGATATGTAAGAATCATACATAGAGAATAATAAGATAAACACAACACAGAATAAAAACGAAGTAGCGTAGGCTTTCAAAGAGGACCCTTCAGAAAGTGCAGTTCTTGCTTTTATCACCCAGATGATTGCCATAATTCCGAATGTCAGAGAAATTAATCCGACAAGAATATCAAGATCGGCTATTATTTTTGTAATTGTATAAAGGCCTACGTAAATTGCAATTGCGCCAACCATATTCTTTGCAATTTCTTTCATATTACCTTTGTTGACTAAAATAAAGAACAGCATCACAATAGCTATCACAAGAACTATAAAACCAAAATCTACTTGCAGGGGTAAATTACCACTCACTAAGAAATATCCTGTAATATCGGCATCAGATACAGCTACAAATATAAAAAATAAAAACAACCCAGCAATAACAGCACCTGTTTTTCTTAAAAATTCTCTGTTAATCATAGTTCCAACCTCACATCACAAAATTGATTTAACTGGTCGATTAGTTCTTTATTCGATTCTCGCGATAAGCTTACTATTATTCCTTTCACCTTCCACACCCTCATTTTTCCTGATAAAAAATGTATAAATTTTGCTACTGTTATCGGTTTATTATATATTAATAATGTATCTAAACTATCAAAGAATAAAAACTTTTCCTCTGATGGAATCTGCCTCACAGCTTGATCCATTGCTACAGAAATATCACTCAAATTTTCTGGATTTCCTATATAAAGACAATTTTGAGTCTTTTCAACATTACCGCCAGCAGTTCTTGTAACAGCATCGATAAATACAACCATATCTGTGTTTATTTTCTCTTTCTTCAAAAGATTAAATATAACATTGAAAGGTTTATTTAACGTCACATATAATCCGGGTATCTTTTCTTCCTGCACTAAATATCTTATAATCTCAATATTTGTCTCTTGGTAGTTATCAGGATTAACAGTTGCTAATGCTACATAATCTTTAAATTTACCTATATTTGTCTTTAAAATGTCTGATAAGTCACCTTTTTTCATCACCATATAAATCATATCTTTATATTTAAAACTTCTGGTAAAAATTAGCAAAGCTTTTATAGTAGTTAAATGAAATTAAATAATATGGAATTAATAAAAAGTGGTATCGATGGATTAGATGAAATTCTAAATGGTGGTATGGGAAAGAACTCATCTTTACTTATATCGGGCGTACCTGGCGTGGGAAAAACTATTTTTGCTCTGCAGTTTATATACGCAGGAGCTAGATTAGGTGAATCTGGATTATTTGTTTCCTGTGAAGAAAAAGAAGATTCGGTATATAATTATGCAAAAAGTATCAGCATGGATTTTGATAGGTACAAAGATAAAATAAATCTGCTCCACATTCCAATAATCGGTAAGGTAATGAGCTTAGGTAGCATTATTGATGTAATAAAGCAGAAGAAAATAAAGAGGGTAGTTTTAGATTCATTAACATTCTTCTCTTATGCTGATCTTAATCAGGTTAGTTTCAGGAAAGAGGTATCAGAATTTCTATCTGTGATGAAAGCAAATGGAGTTACGGTAATGGTAACATCTGAAAGAGAGATTGGTGATATTGATAATGTGACATTTAAACCTGAAGATTTTTTATTCGAAGGTTTAGTCTTATTATTCAAAATTAGAAAAGGATCGAATTTTGAGAGATGTGTTACAATTCAAAAAATGAGAGGTCAGGACCATATGACAGGCATATATCCTTTCACAATTGGAAAAAATGGTATTGAAATATATCCAAAACAATTTCCATTCTCATTAGTCGAAAAAAGTGAGTAAAAGATGGTTGATAGAATCCCAAGCGGAATTCATGGATTAGACCCATTAGTGGAGGGTGGATTTAAACCAGGTAGTGTAAATCTGGTATGTGGCGGTGCAGGATCTGGTAAAACCACCTTTGCTGTACAGTTTTTGATAGAAGGAATCGCAAGAGGGGAAGCTGGTATTTACATGACTTTCGAAGAAAAAAAAGAAAAATTGTATGATGATATGTTAACATTTGGTTGGGATCTAGAAAAATTCGAACGTGCAGGGTTGTTTAAATTCCTTGAATACACACCTGAACAAATCAAAAGAGTTCTTGTCGAAGGCGGAGGTACAATAGATGCTATTATAACGCAGCTGAAAGCCAAGAGATTGGTTATAGACTCTATCACTTCTTTTGCTTTATTGTTTCAAGACGAATTAACCCAGAAAGAGTCATCTTTAGCATTATTCGAACTGATTAATCGATGGGGTTGTTCAGCAGTATTAACATCACAGGCTATCCAGCTTTCTCCAGACGATCTAACAGCACAGCTTCAGTTTGAAGTCGATTCAATAATTATTTTATACCATTTCAAAAAGAAAGGTATTAGAACAAGGGCAATCGAAATATTGAAAATGAGAGGTACAAAAACGCCTGAAAAAACAATGAAACTCATAATCGATAAAAGAGGCCTGACAATAGATCCAGCAGAGGTAGTCACTACATAATGTTCTTTTTTCTACGAGTTATTACAACATAACATATCAATAAAAATATTGCCAGAATACCTGTAAAAAGTGTAGAGGTCTTGAATAATTTATAAATAAATGAGTTTTTACCACATCTCTTTAGAGTACAAACACCACTGAAACACTCATAAGCTTCTAAGCATTTTTCATTGTCTGATTTTTTATTTAACAGTGACCCGCTCTTATCGCAGTATCTGCTAGCTTCTATGTAACCAATAGTTACACATTTATCATCTAGAATACATCCTTCTTGCTTTATAAAATTGCATCTTTTAGGCTGTCCTTCGCATGTCTCAGTCGTACACGGATTGCTATCGTCACAATCATCATGTCTTTTGCATCTGTCTGCAGTCAAACAATCATTATCCTGTGCATCCTCGCAATTTAATGGGCAACATTTGTCATTGTTTATACAAGCTTCAATTTCTGTGTATTCGCATCTATAAGGTATATTTGCAGCGTTACAAGTTTCAATAGTGCATGGATTATCATCATCGCAATCACTAGTAACATAGCATTCATAAGTTGCTTCTGGCCTGCTTATATTTTGAGCGCACATATTATTCATGCACGTTTCGGAAACTGAAAAACATCCGCAATCCTTGCAGCAAATAATCTGACTTTCCAGGCTTGAGCAGGAATTATCTCCACATATATAATCTACCGTAAATATGACAATCACCTTTGGTGGAGTCACAGATATTCCAGTTACATTAACCTTAACGCCGTTCACGAAACCAAAGTCATCTCTTCTCACAGTGCTGAAGACCCCATCAACATTAAAATTTGCTCTATCACCATAAACCCCCACAAGTGTAATGTTTTTACCATTCAGAGTATAACTCGTTTTGGCATCCATTATTATTCTTTCAGTAGAAGCACCAACAAAATAGGCAATATTAAATAAGAATACTATAGCAAGGCATATTTTAATCAGGTCACGCCTTCTTTCCATCTTAAACAAGTAATTATCTAAACTTTATAAAACTTCGTATACGGCCTTGTTGAAAATCTCTTTTAATACACAGAGCCTTCGTATACAATAAATTTATAAATAACCCGAAATAATATACATTACATGCCAGCAAAAAAACCAAAAAAGAGTAAAAAGGGAATAAAAAAAAAGAAGAATATCTGCGAATATTGTTGATCTTATTCTTCTTAATAAGCTTAGTGTGTAAACCCGGTAAAATAAAAAGCTTTAAAAGTAAATAAATCTTTATTTTTGTGATTAAAAGATGGTGTCAGATAAGCACAGCAATCTTGTTTGTACTATATGTGGTACAGATATTGAAGTGCCATTTTGCTGTTCTAAGCAGATGGGCATTGCAGATGATATATTAGTCTGTAGTCTATGTGGAAGCAAAGAAGAATTACCAATCTGCTGTGGAAAGAATATGAAGATTGTGATAAGTTAAAAGGGGAAAAATGGAGCTCTTAAAGAAATTAATTGATGTTTCGGGTCCAAGCGGAAACGAGCAGGAAGTTAGGAATATAATAAGAAATGAAATCAAAAATTTTGTATCAGAAGTTTATGTAGATAAATTTGGAAACTTAATTGCTCGTAAAAAGGGTAAAAAACCAACAGTGATGCTAGTGGCCCATATGGATGAGGTCGGTATAATGATTAAAAATATAGATGATAAAGGCCATATCCATATATCAGATATTGGTTACATAGAACCTATTACACTACTTGGCGAAAAAATAAGGATTAAAACAAATAAAGATTTCATCTATGGAGTTGTCACATGCAAAGAGATAAGTAATGATGACCCTCTTGAAAAATTGCCTAAAATTAATGATATATTTATAGACACAGGCTTGTCGAAAGAAGAACTGATTAAAGAAGAGGTTAGTATAGGTTCATATCTGCATCTTATTACAGAATCAACGTTTTTAGGCAATAAGGAATTTATATCTGGAAAAGCACTCGATGACAGAGTAGGATGTTTTATTCTTCTTGAATTAGCAAAAAAGTTGAAAAATGCAGGTTGTGAAATCTACTACGTCTTCACAGTACAAGAAGAAATTGGTTTATATGGTGCACAAACTTCTGTATATGGAATAGAACCTGATTGGGCATTAATTATAGACACAACAAATTCAGAAGAATTTTCAGATAGACCATCAAAAATACTTGGTGCTGGTCCTTGCATAGTTGTAAAAGATACAGAAATGGTAACAAACAGATGTCTTAATAAGTGGTTAATTGACACCGCAAAAGCAAATAAAATGCCTTATCAGCTTGAAGTCACAGAAAAAGGGGTCACTGACGCTTTGCAAATATCTGTAGCCAAAGGCGGAATTCCGAGCACAATTGTATCAGTGCCTGTTAGAAACATTCATACAACAATAGGTATAGCCTCGATAAAGGATATTAATAGCACAATTAAAATAATAGAATTGTTTCTCAGAAAACCACTAAAAAGTTGCTTAACATGAAAAGAGTAAAGATATTCTCTCTAAAAAAGATCGATAAATCTATAATTAAGCTGATTAAAGAGAATGGCCTTAAATTTGTTAATAGAAATCCTGATCTTATTATCTCTATTGGTGGTGATGGTTCATTTTTTATTTCAGAAAGAAAATTCCCCAGAATCCCAAAACTTCTTGTGAGAAATAGCAATATATGTTTTCATTGCAATAACAGAGACTTTAGCAAAGTTATCAAGGATATTGCAAAAAATAAATACAAAGTTAAAAAATTGATTAAATTAAAGACTGATAAAGATAATTTAATAGCAGTAAACGATGTTGTTATTCGGAATAAAGATCAGCGGGAGGCTTTGAGGTTTGATGTGTTTATAAACAATAAGCCTAAATTTAGGAACATCATAGGTGATGGAGTTATAATTTCAACACCTTTTGGTTCTCATGGTTATTTTCATTCGATAACAAATAAAAATTTTAATAGGGGAATAGGAATAGCCCTTAATAATACAACAATGAGATTCAAGCCATTAATTGTAAATGAAAACTCAAAAATAAAAATTAAAATTAATAGAAGTAACGCGATTGTGACTGCGGATAATGATAACAAATTTTTAAAATTAAAACCAAATCAGACAATTACAATTAGTAAACATAAAGATCATACACATATTATAAAATAAATTATTATACTGCCTTCTTTGCAATAGCAGTAATCTTTCTTATGCTTTCTGCAGCTCTATGTAGGTCTTTTAGTTCTGAATCATTCAACTTCAATTCTACAATTTTTTCTACCCCACTGGCACCAAGAATTACTGGAACACCAATAAATAGATCATGAATTCCGTATTCACCATCAAGATAAACTGAACAAGGTAAAATCTCTCTTTCATCATGTAAAATTGTTTCTATTAGTCTAGATGCTGCTGCACCTGTAGATATAGAGGCATTCGTCCCAAGTAATCGAATTATCTCTTCTCCAGCTTTTTTTGTATGCTCCACAATTGCCTTAATCTTATCCTTCTTCAATAGATCGCTAAGAGGAATGCTATTAACAGTTGAAAACCTTGGAAGTGGAACCATCTCCTCACCATGACTCCCCAAAGTTAAAGACTCAGTGTCTTTAATCGAAACTTTTAATTCTTTTGATACAAAAGCAGAAAATCTACTGCTATCAAGAACCCCAGCCATTCCAATAATCTTATTTCTTGAAAATTTGCTTGCTTTATAAGCCAAGTAAGCCATCGCATCCAAAGGATTAGTAATAATAATAATTATCGACTTTGGAGACAGTTTCGCTAATTTCTTTATCAAGGGATAGACTATCGCTGAATTTATTTCAACTAATTGTTCTCTTGTCTGTCCAGGTTTTCTTGGCATTCCTGCTGTAAGTACAATTATATCTGATTTTTTAGTCTCATTCAGGTCACCCGTACCAATAACCTTTGCATCAAAACCCACAATAGGACCAGTTTCCATAATATCAAGCGCATTACCTATCGCAGTTTCAGCAGTTCTATTCCATAAAACAATATCACCTAGCTCCTTAAGTGCACACCATAGAGCTACTTCTTTACCAACATTCCCTGCTCCAATAACAGAAATCTTCGCCCTCATTTTTTATAACGTATTTTTTTACCCTTCCAGATATCAGGATCTCCCCAAAGTTTAGAACGCCAAGCTTGGAATTCAATTATCTGTGAATGATCAATGAAAAGATTCACCTCAGGCCCGAATTTTTTTAGGTACCATTTAAATACACTTGGTTCAGCAGCTTCAAACATCCATCTTTTCAATCCAAATTTTTTAACTATGGTCTCTATAATATCAGTTCGCCATTTATTTGATGGCAAATCTTCAGTGACACCTTCAGATTCAAACATAAACATGTAAGGATGTAATTTTAGATAAGATTCAATCTCATTTACAACATCCTTCATCGTTCTTAATTTCGGCTTATAATTCGCTATTTTTGTGCCTGCGCCTGCGCCCACCATAAAAGAAATCTCTGGTTTTGCTTTCAAACCGAGTTTATGAACTTGCTTAACAATCTCAACTTTATCATCTAAGGGAATAGGCGCCAAACCACTCGAAACCTCTACAACATCAAACCCTAGATTCTTGCACTCTTCTAAATACATATCAACAGCTTCAGGCCCTTCGACAGCTACACGTTCTATAAAACCGCCTGTAGAAACATAAACATTGTTATCATGGCACAGGCTTATAATCTTCTTAACAACATCAATGGGATGCAATCTTTGTGATCCGCCAGCAAATTTAAAACCATCAACAAATTCTCCGGCAATCTCAAATAAGTCATGTAAATAACTATAAACAACAGGTGTATAATAAGAACCTCTTATCTCAATAACGCCCGAACTTCTTGGTTTAGAATTTCCTTCAAGAATCTTTACAAAATCAAACGCTCTTTTTATTGTCATAGACAAAATTTATAAAGTCATTCAATATTTAAATTTATCGATGGCTGAAGAGTTCAAAGAGGGATTGGAAGATGTTATAGCTGCGAAGACACAGCTGAGTTTTATCGATGGCAAAAGAGGGATTCTGGAGTACCGCGGTTACAACATTAATGATTTAGCTAAGTATTCTGATTTTGAAGAGGTTACATACCTGCTTTGGTATGGCAGATTGCCAAATAAAAAAGAACTGCAGGATTTCTCAAAAAAACTAAGATCAGAAAGAAAAATCGATGCAGGCGTAATAAAAATTTTGAAGATATGCCCTAAAAATATAGACGCCATGGATGCTTTGCGAACTTCGATTTCATATTTGGCCCAGTGCGATAAAGATCTTAACAATAACTCGCAAGAAGCTAACATTAGGAAAGGTATAAGGATAACAGCAAAATTCCCTACAATTGTAGCCGCATTTCATAGAACTAAAAACGGAAAAAAAGTGATTCCACCAAATCCAAAACTATCTCACGGAGCAAATTTTCTCTATATGCTTCATGGCAAAATACCCAATGAAATAGAAGCAAAGGCGATGGAAGCAGATTTTTTGTTGACTGCAGAACACGAATTAAATGCATCGACATTCACAGCAAGAATTACTGTATCAACGCTTTCTGATCTGCATTCAGCAGTTTGCTCGGGCATCGGTGCTCTTAAAGGTCCTCTGCATGGTGGAGCAAGAGCCGAAGTCTATAAAATGCTGGACAATGTAAAATCTCCAGACAGAGCAGAGACTTACATCAAAGGATTGATTGATAAAGGTCAAAAGATAATGGGCTTTGGTCATCGAGTATACAAATACTATGATCCTCGAGCATTAATCTTCAGAGAAATTGCGCGACAACTAGCACAAAATGCAAAAGATTCACGATGGTATGATATTTCTCTTAAAATTGAGGAGACTGTAGTCAAGGAACTAGTAGAGAAAAAAGGTAAACCAATATACCCTAATGTAGACTTTTATACAGGTGCGGTTTATAAATATCTTAAAATTCCTCCCGAACTTTCTACAGCAATATTTGCTATTGGTAGAATTGCTGGTTGGGTTGCGCATTGTCTCGAACAATATTCAGATAACCGATTAATTAGACCTTTAGCATTGTATGTCGGGCCTCATGATCAAGAATATATACCAATCGAAAAAAGATGATTGCTGATAATTTATCTAAATATGCTTATAATTTAAAATATAATGATTTATCTAAATCGGTAATTCATGAAGTTAAAAGGAGATTTATAGATTCTATTGGTTGCGCAATTGCATCAGAAAATTCAAAACCAGTGAAAATAGCAAAAAAAATTACAAAACCAAATCTTCCAGCCCTTAAAGCCTTCTTATATGGAACCAGAATCAGATATTTGGATTATAATGATAGTTATATATCAAAAGACTTAGCACACCCGTCAGACAATATTGGCGGTGTTCTAGGCGTTGCTGAATTTGAAAAATCTAATGGAAGAGACGTAATCTTAGCAACCGCATTGGCATATGAAATTCAGTGTAGGCTTTGCGATGCAGCAAGTTTACGCATTCGTGGATGGGACCATGTTATATACGGATTACCAGCAACGGGATTAGCAGCTGGGAAGCTTATGAATCTTCCATTGAAAAAACTTACTCAGATTACAAATTTAACACTCACAACTTATCTTTCATCAAGAGAGGTAAGGGAGGGAACAGAATTAAGCATGTGGAAAGCATGCGCATTCGCGAATGTAGCCAGAAATTCGATCTTTGCTGCGAAGTTTGCGAAAGAGGGAATGACAGGTCCAAATGAAGTTTTCGAAGGAAAATTTGGATTGATGAACCAGATTACAGGTCCATTCAAATTAGATATTAAAAGATTCGGAAAAAGAAAAGGGCATTTTAAGATTTTAGATTGTTGGATTAAAAAATGGCCTGCTGAGATTCATTCACAGAGTGCTATCCAAGCATCTTTAGAGTTAAGAAAGAATATAAAAATTTCCGAAATTTCTAAAATAAATATAGAAACACATAAGGCAGGCTATATAATTATTGGAAGTGGAAAAGAAAAATGGAATCCAAAAACTAGAGAAACAGCAGACCATAGTCTTCCTTACATAGTTGGTGCAGCATTAATGAATGGTAAAATTGATATGAACACATATTCAGAAAAGAAAATTAAAGATAAAAAATTATTGGCTTTGGTTAAAAAGATTTCAGCCAAAGAAAATCCCCGATTAACAAAATTATATCCAAGAATGGCTGCTAACATTGTTCGTATTAAATTAAAGTCTGGAAAAGTACTGGAGAAAAGAGTAGATTATCATAGGGGCCACCCTAAAAATCCTATGTCTGATAGAGAAGTAGAAAATAAGTTTAATTCACTAACAAGAAATTTTATATCCAAGAAAGACCAGAAAGATATACTAAAATTTATATGGAATTTAGAAAAGCAAAAGAGCATATCCCAACTTTTAAAGTTTTTAAAATGACATACAACATAACATTAATCCCGGGTGATGGTGTTGGACCAGACGTTATACTCTCTGCAGTTAAATGCATCGAAGCATCTGGAATAAAAGTTCGCTGGGAAATTGCCACTGCAGGTGAATTCGCTAAAAGGAAGTATGGTCACGAACTTCCAAAGAGAACACTGGACTTAATCAAAAAAAATAAAGTTGCATTAAAAGGTCCAATCACTACACCAGTAGGTACAGGTTTTCGATCGGTGAATGTTCAGCTTCGACAGGCTTTAGAACTTTTTGCTAATGTTCGGCCAATTAAACAATTTCCTGGTGTTCATAGCAAATATGATAGTATTGATATTGTCGTAATCAGAGAAAATTTAGAAGATTTGTACTCTGGAATAGAATTTCCAAAAGGTAAGTTTAAAGGCCTTCCGAAAGATTCAGCAGTGTCTTTAAAAATTATATCAGAAAAGAATACAAAAAGAATCGCTCAATTCGCTTTTGATTATGCACTAAAAAATAAAAGAAACAAGATCACATGTGTTCACAAAGCAAATATTCTGAAAGAAACTGATGGATTGTTTCTCAGAATTTCTAAGAACATTGCCAAAAAATTTCCTAGTATAAAATTCGAAGATAGAATCGTTGATAACATGGCCATGCAACTAGTAACCAAACCAGAGGAATATGATATATTGCTTTGTCCAAATCTTTATGGGGATATATTATCTGATCTCTGTGCAGGCCTAACAGGCAGTCTTGGGCTGATTCCGTCAGCAAATTATGGAAAGCAAATAGCAATTTTCGAGCCAACCCACGGGTCAGTTCCTAAATATGCAGGCAAAAATAAAGTTAATCCGTCTGGTGCAATTCTTGCTGGTGTACTGTTGCTTCGTCACATCGGAGAAAATAAAGCAGCAAATAAAATAGAGAAGGCTGTTATATCAGTGATTAAAGAAGCCAAAAAGGTTACATATGATCTAGCAAAAAAGAATCCTGTTGGTACGAAGCAAATGACAGAAGCAATAATTGAAAAGATATAAATTTATAAATTAAATGAATTTGGATAGAGAGATAATCTGATGAAAAAAGAAGAAATTTTGAGTTATCATAAGGGTGGTAAAATAGAGGTTAATATAAAGAAACCACTAAATAACCAAAGACAGTTATCTATATCTTACACACCCGGTGTAGCTGATGTTGCACTTGAAATAAAAAAAGATGCGAGCAAGGTTTTCGATTACACCATCAAAAGTAACACAGTGGCAATAGTAACTGATGGTTCTCGTGTTCTTGGTCTTGGCAATATAGGTGCGAAAGCAGCAATTCCAATTATGGAAGGCAAGGCAATGTTATTTAAAAAATTAGGCGATGTCGATGCATTTCCGATATGCATTAATACACAAAGATCAGATGAATTTATTAGCATAGTCAAGAATATTTCTCCAATATTTGGGGGAATTAATCTAGAAGATATAGAGGCACCGAAATGCTTCGAAATCGAAGAAACATTGTCTAATGAACTTGATATTCCTGTATTTCATGATGATCAATATGGTACAGCAACAGTAGTATTAGCTGCATTAATAAATGCATGCAAGGTCGTAAATAAAAGATTTAGTGATGTTAAGATAGTGATAAACGGTGCAGGTGCAGCAGGCTTATCGATAGCCAAATTATTAGCATGCATAGATATTAATAAAAAGATATGCGAACCTGTAGCAGAAATTATAGTTTGTGATACAAGAGGAGCATTATACAAAGATCGTTCTGATATGAACAAGTACAAAAGTAAAATAGCCGAGCTTACAAACAAGCACATGCATAAAGGACCACTTGATTCTGCAATAAAAGACGCTGATGTTTTTATTGGAGTTTCTACAGGAAATATTATCAAGAAGCACCATATCGAATCCATGGCAAAAAACCCGATTATTTTTGCATGTGCAAATCCAGTTCCAGAGATAGAGCCTGATGATGCTATCAAATTTGGTGCAGCTATAGTAGGAACAGGTAGATCTAATTATAAAAATCAAATTAACAACGTACTCGCATTTCCTGGAATATTTAGAGGCGCTTTAGACGCTAAAGCAAAGAGAATAACAAAAGAAATGGTGCTGTCTGCAGCATGTGCTATAGCAGATTATATTAAAAATCCAACTAAAGACAAGATTGTCCCAGATCCATTAGACAAGAAACTTCATATGAGGGTTGCTAAGGTTATAAAACAAACGGCACTAAGCCATAAATAATATTTAGAAAAAAGATTCAAGAACTCTAATTATTTTTTCTATACTATCAACCTTCTTTTCTTTACCGTTCTTAATATTTTCTTTTATTTTATGTAGTAAATATAAATAATTTTTACTTTCTTTCACCTTCTTTAGTAAATTTTTATCTATCATTCTGGGTCTTAATAAATTCTTCATCGAAAGTAACTTATCTAAATCATCTTCTGTAAAGATATGTTCATCTATTATAACTTCTTTTATTGGCTTATCTTCTTTAATCGCTTTCTTGACTAAATAAGCAGTAATATCATATCCAATGTAAGGACTTAGGGCAGTTGCATAAAGTACGCTTTTCTCTAACAATTCTTTACACCTTTCTTTATTTGCCTTAATTCCTGATACGCATTTATGGGTGAAGGCGCCTATAGCATTCTTCAATAGTCCAACAGAATTAAGTAATTTATGAGCAATCAAAGGTGTAAACGTATTAAGTTCTAAATTCCCAGATTTGGCTGCGAAGGCAACTGTTTGATCATTTCCAATAATATTTGCACAAACCATCTCTAAAGCTTCAATCATACTAGGATTCACTTTTCCAGGCATAATACTTGATCCAGGTTCTATCTCCGGTAAAATTATTTCATTTATTCCGCCTCTTGGTCCAGAACTCATAAATTTAAGATCATTTCCTATTTTGATTAAATTCAAAGCAAGTACCCTTAAAGAATTTGAATAATTCACAAAAGCTTCCATATTGTAGTTTAATTCAAAGAAATTCTTAGTTGCATACAAATTAAGATGAGTTTTCTTATTTAGTTCCTCTAAAACAAGGCTTCTAAACATTGTATGTGTGTTAATGCCAGACCCAATGGCTGTTCCTCCAAGGTGAATTTCCTTTAATCCTTCAACAGACTTAACAATATTATTGTAATCCCTTTTAACTAAATCAGCATAAGCTTCAAATTCTATTCCTAAAGTAATTGGAACAGCATCTCTTAAATGAGTTCTTCCTACCTTTACCACATCATGAAATTCTTTTGCCTTTTTTCTAAAAGAATGCTCTAACATCTTCAAAGTTCTTAGTAAATCAAAGCTCCTATAAATAACAGCCAACCTTATTGCAGTTGGTATAACATCATTGCTGCTCTGGCTTAGATTTACATGATTATTTGGATGAACCTTATAAGTCCCTAATCTCCCTCCTAAAATCTCGGTAGCTCTGTTAGCTATTACTTCATTAGCATTCATATTAATCGGAGTTCCTGCACCAGCTTGATAAACATCTATAAGAAATTGATCTTGAAATTTTCCATCTAATATTTCATCACAGGCTTTAATTACTGCTTTGCCTGTCTTATCTTCTAGATATTTAGTCTTAATATTTACTAAAGCGATACATCTCTTGATTAATACAACAGCCTTAATTAAATCAAAACTAATTTTATGCGAAGATATCTTAAAGTTCTCAATAGCTCTAGCTGTAAAACTGCCGTAATAAGCATTCTTAGGTACTTTTACCTCACCAAGAAAGTCCCTCTCTTTTCTGAATTCCATCTAACACCTATCAGATTAGTGTTATTGATTGTTTAAATAACTTTCTTCTCGAAACCTTTAAATATATTGGAAAGAGACCCTATGTTATGAACATTCGTAA
>CAYIFT010000003.1:0-14224 GCA_964362765.1 Candidatus Woesearchaeota archaeon
TGCTACAAGCATAGCATGACCCGACATTAGGTAGTGGATTAGTTGTATCATCAAAATAACAACCTTCGGGTATATCGTAACACTCCAGCCTATCGCACGCATTAAAAAACCCTTGTCCACATTGAATGCATAATGTTGGATTTTGACACGGCGCACTACAGCAAAAACTAGTGTCTATCGCAGGTAGGGGTGTTCCAGGACAATATTGGTTAGATGCACAGATATTTCCGCCTAAATTAGCACATGTAGCAGGGACACATTGACATAAACTATTACATATTGCAGATATGCCGCAATTATTAGCAGGACTTCCTGCAGGTGCAGCATAATCACACATCTCTCCAAATATAGTATTCAATATTCCGTTTCCACATCCACAATCATTGAAACAATTAGTAGGATCCTCTCCAAGTTCACATATTCCATTATTATTGCAAACAGGTGGAGGATTATTAATAGTTAATGTTAAAGTGGGACTTGAAATTAATCCACTCGGATTCCTGACAGCTATTTGATAATTACCTGCTGGTGTTCCAGAAGGAACGATAATCCCAATTAATGTTGGATCAACGTATACTGTTAATGAAGGAGGATAAGCAATTCCATCAACTAATACTTCAGCTCCATTAATAAGGTTATTTCCATGTATCTCAACATTATTATTCACATTATTTATTATTGAAGTTGGATCTAAGAAATTTAATGTAGGAGGTGCACAATCCTGTGGACAACTACTCGGGTCTTCTCCAGGCTCACAGATATTATTGTTATTGCAAACAGGCCCGCAAGTTATACTAGCATGCCAGACATCTGTAGGGAAAGGTAAAGTGCCTGTTGAAGAAATTCCGCCAATGATGTAAATAAAATTATTATAAATTTTTGCATTATGCTCAAATCTAGGCGCTGGTAAACTTGGTCCATTTAACCACGCACCAATATTACCAGAACTATCTATTGGCGCATAGTAAACATTATCACTTGCCTGAATGATTAAGCCACTTGTACAAATAGGACTTGAATATTGTCTAAGAACTCCGCCAGTTACAAAAATAAAATTTTGAAATAAATTTATTCCATGATCAGCCAAAAGTTCAGGTAAGCTTCCAATTAACTGCCAGCTGATAATTGCACCACTTATATCCGGCGTTGCCCTATAAATTTCATCTTGTGTTGTTGTTGGGCATAAAGCAATACTCTCCCCACCAGCAACATAAAGCATACCATTATTTGTACCACCAGCTGGAAAATTAAGTGGCTGTGGCAGTAATTGTGTTGTTATCCATGTATTCGAAGCATCGCCAGTTAAACTTCCATCAGGATTAATAGTGACATACTCAACACTACTTAAATCAGCACCACTACTTCCCCCAAAGACATACATTCGATTATTTGCAATTGCAGCGCCATGTTCAAATCTTCTCTGATCTAAATTCGGGCCTATATTCCACAAACTTAAACTTCCATCTGGATTTATTCTAGCGTATCTTACAATTCTTTGTGGCCCATTTTGAGGAGCACCAACACTAGTTCTGCTACTACCACCAATAATGTATAAAAAAGGATTAGTACCCAATGGATGTTGATAAACTACCGCTTTATGATCCTGCAATCCAAAAGGCAAAGCACAGGATTGTCCAGCTGGACATATTCCAGAACCAAGATCAATCCAATTTCCAAGGCTACCATCTGGATTTATTGTTGCTCTCTGAATACGATTACTGAATTGATTTGAACCATACTGTCCGCCAGTCAAATATAAAAAATTATTATGTGCAACAGCAGCAGCACCCTGTACACCACCACTAGAAAAACTAATTGGTGTTGTTATCTGCCATGGTCCTATTGTACAACCAACCCCAATATCTTCCTGGACAGTTGGAGGAACAACAGCATCGTCTTCGAATACTGGCGGCTGATAGACAGCTCTAGTAACATACACCTCAGCATATACAATACTAAGATTAATAAAAATCAATATTATAAACAATAATAATAGCTCTTTTTTATCTTTTAACATAAGTATCAAACCGTTAGTTCTATATTTATATATTTCTATGTTTATATAATAAATTAGAATATTTTATATAGACATATTGTTTAATTAAGCCTATGGGTGTTAAATTAGGAGATATTGTAATTAGAAAACAAATATCTTTTGAGGATTTATATAATAAAATAATAGCAGTTGATTTCTCTAATTCAGCTTACCAGTTCTTATCTTCTATAAGACAGCCAGATGGAACCCCTTTGATGGACCTAAAAGGAAGAACAACATCTCATTTGATGGGTATCTGGGCAAGATTCTCCAATTTAATTCAGCAGAATATTAAACTCGTAATAGTATTTGATGGAAAAATGCCAGAATTAAAACATAGTCAAATTGCAGAAAGAATAGAAAGAAAAGAGATTGCAATGGAAAAATATCAGAAGGCAAAATCAAAAGAAGATACTGAAGAAATGCTAAAGTATTCAAAACAATTCTCATATTTAACAAAAGATATGGCCGGAGAGAGCAAAAGACTGATCGAAGCCATGGGACTTCCGATTGTCCAAGCACCAATGGAATCAGACGCACAGATGGCTTATATGAATAAAAATAATGATGTATATGCATGCGGCAGCTCGGATTTTGACTGCTTGCTGCATAATGCACCACGACTAGTAACTAATCTTACCTTATCCCAGAAAAGAAGACTTCCATCAGGGACCTATATCAAAATATCACCAGAATTAATCGAACTTGAAGAATCGCTAAAGAATCTTGATATTACACAAGACCAGCTGATACTAGTGGGTATTCTTTCAGGAACAGATTATAATTCACGTGGAATTTATGGAATTGGTCCAAAAAAAGCCTTGAAATTAATTAAAGAATATAAAGATTATGATAAAATGTTTAAAGATCTAAATGCAGATTTTGATTGGAAAGAAATATTTAATCTATTTAAAAAAATGAATGTGGAGAAAAAATACAAGCTAGAATGGAAAGAAATAAATGAAGATAAAGTTAAACAAGTACTTATAGACGAACACAATTTCTCAGAAGATAGAGTTAGTAGCACAATAAACAAAATACGTGAATCTAAACAAACAAAGCAGCAAAAATCTTTAGACAAGTGGTTCAAATGAGCCTAGAATTAATAACCGATAGATTAATGAGAAAAGTGACCTGTTTTATTAAAGGCCACAGTTATACAAATTTCATAAAATTAGAAGATCCAAAGAAAGAAAGCGATTTTGAAAAATACTGTACTAGATGCGCCAAGCTTAACATAAATATAAGAATGGGTTATTATAGTGATGTAGGAAGAGACAGATATTATATGGAGATACTGCATAAAAGAGAAAGAGAAGCTTTTGAACAAGTTTATGGAAGGGCTGCTTGATTAAGTAAAGTTTATAAATAATTTTGAAATAAATGAACATCATGAAAAGAGGTATTAATTCAGTAGTCCATATAATATTAATAATTATCCTATCTATTCTAGTTATAGCTCATTCTCCTGAGGAAGCAGAAGAGTTAGACGAATTCAGTATAGGAATAACACCATCTCAGGCAATTGAAGGCGACTCAGTTCCTGTTGAAGCACATATCACTAAAGAAAGTCAACCAATTACAAATTTACAAGTTTCTCTTGTCATAGACAACCACGATATTGCAGTATCTGATAGGTTATCAGCAGTAGAAAGGGAACCAGGTCATTATTTTTCTAAGTATAAATTTGAAGGTTCTGGAGCGTATGAAGTTCATGTAGAATTTGATTCAGAAGGTAAAACAATCAGAAGAACATTTCCAATTGATATAATTGCTTTTAAAAAAGATATATCAACCTACTTTTTAATAATATCAATTTTAGCTTTAATTATTATATGGTATTTTGGTCTAAAAGAAAAGAAGAAAAAAATAAAGAAATCAGTTATTTTAAGTATTATTCTCTTAGCAATAATCTGGATAGGTTATTCCCTTTTTGTTACATTCCAATCAGGTGCTAGATCGTCTGGTTTAATAGTCTGCCCAACAGAAGATAAATGTTATTGGACAGCACATGTTCATGCCTATGTTCCTATCAAAATATGTGGGGAAGATAAAAGATTACCTATAGAATTAGGCCCATTAAATGAACCGCATACTCATGAGGAAAAGAATGTTATTCATTGGCATGATAGGTTACCTTATGATAATCTTAATAAAAGATTATTAGAAACAAAACCATTAACTTTAGGAGCATTTTTTGATTCATTAAATGTTAATTTCAATTTAGACGGCATATTAGATAAGAAAAACAATGATTTATGTCCAGACGGAACTCCAGGAATCTTAAAAATGTTTGTAAATAGTAAAAGAAACAATCAATTTAGAGATTTTATCTGGAAAGATAAAGATGTCATTGTTCTAGTTTTTGATGGTAGATCTTATGAAGAAATAGAAAAAGAATTAATGCAAAGTCCAATCGCCTTCCCGGCGTTAGGAAGAGGTTAACCATGCAGAGCTATAGACCTATCTTAATAATCTTAGTCATATTAACACTTATTGGTATTGTAAATGCTCAAGAAGAAATTCTTCCAGATGTAACAGCATTTCAAGCACCATCTCTATCACTTCCAATTATTACAGGCCTTGCACTTCTAGACTCAATAAATCCTTGTGTTATTGGTGTACTTATCCTGCTTATTACAGTTCTTCTTAAAACAGGAAAAAAACAAGCAATTCTGAGAAATGGTATAGCTTACACTGTTGGTGTTTATGTGACTTACCTTATTGGCGGTCTTACATTATTGAGCTTATTTAATCTCATAAGGAGTGTTGTATTTGTCAGCCAAATTCTTTATTTCATTGTTGGAATATTTATTATACTTGCTGGTTTATTAGAGGTTAAAGATTTTTTCTGGTATGGAAGATGGTACACCCTAGCTATACCAGCCAGTCTAGTTAAAACTGTAGAAAGAAAGGCGTCAAGTGCACACGTTAGTTTATGGGCATCATTCGGTTTTGGAGTTATTCTCACATTGATAGAACTTCCATGCACAGGTGCTCCATATCTAGCAGTATTAACATTAATGTCTCAAAGTGGTACAGCATACCTAACAGCCTTGCCTTTACTTTTGTTCTATAATTTAGTATTTGTACTTCCTTTAATTGTAATAATCTATTTGGCTTATTCAGGAACAAGTCTAAAGAAGATTGAAAGATGGAGAAAAGAAAACAGAGGTATGATGCGATTGTATATCGGTTTAGTCCTTCTAGCAATAGGAGTTTGGATATTAACAGCAGTTGCAGAAAAATTATTAATACCACTCATAATTATATTATTGGGCTTAGTTTTATTAATGGCGGTGATTAAGTATGGTTTTAAAAAATAATATACCAAAATTAGTTATAAAATTAGATGGTACTGAAGAAAGATTTCGTAGAAATAAAATTAAAAACTCTTTAACCAGAGTATTAAATCATATTGGTAAACATGATCGTAATATTGTTAATGTATTAACAGATAAAATTTGTCATAAGTTAAATAAATTTAAAAGAGAAAAATTAAATGTCGATGAAATTAGAGTAACGATTAGAAAAATTCTAAAAGAACACAAATTAAATGAAGCTGCACAATATTATGAATTAGTCTTTTTACATATAAAAAATATAAAAATAAAAAAAGTGATTAAAAGAACAGGAAGAATAGAAAAATTTGAACCACATAAAATATTCAAATCGATAAGAAAATCATTTATACAGATAGGATTAGAAGATGGAAAGAAATGCGAAAAATTAACTAAGGAAGTTATTAAATTATTAGAAAAGAAGTATAAAAATAAGCCAGTCCCAGTTGAAAATATAAAAGACGATATTGAATATATCCTAATTAAAAATAAGTTACCTCAAGTAGCTAAATCTTATATTCTCTACAGATATATGTAAATAAAATTATTTATAAATGATTAATTTATATATTTTTATGTATGACAACGCTAAAAGAATTTTTATCTAATAAATTAAATAAGAAAGAATTGTCATTAGTTCCTACTTCATTTGATATAGTTGGTGATATAGCAATCTTTAATAAATTTCCTAAAGAATTAAATAACAAAGAAAAATTAATCGGGAATACCTTAGTAAGGCTAAATAAAAATATCAAGATTGTAGCTGTTAAATCAAAAGCTTATTCAGGAAAATTAAGATTACCCAAGTTAAAAATTATTGCTGGAGAAAATAGAAAAGAGACCATTCATAAAGAAAATGGAATCAAACTTAAATTAGATGTAGAAAAATGTTATTTCTCATCTCGTTTAGGAACAGAAAGATTAAGGATAGCACAGTTAGTCAAGAATAAAGAAAAAGTTCTTGTTTTATTTTCAGGCGTAGCTCCATATCCTTGTGTTATATCAAAAAATTCAAAGGCAAAGGAAATTTATGGAATTGAATTAAACAAAATAGCACATAAATATGCATTAGAAAATCTAAAATTAAACAAAATTAATAATATTAAATTATTTCTAGGCGACGTAAAGAAGGTTCTTCCAAAAATCAAAGAAAAATTTGATAGAATTATTATGCCATTGCCAAAGGATTCTCCAGCTTATCTGACTCAAACCTTAAAAAAATTAAAACTACAAGGAACGATTCATCTTTATTTATTCTCAGAAGAAAAAGATTTTAACAAATTGATTAACAAATATAAAAAGAAATTCAAATCAGCTAAATTGATCAAATGTGGGGCTTATTCTCCAAGGGTTTATAGAGTTTGTTTAGATTTAAAAAATTAAACCCCAGTCCATCCTTGTTTGATAAATCCAATTGCAATAGCAGTCAATATTAATCCCATTATCTTAGATAAAGCATCGCTTCCCTGTCTTCCTAATATTCTATATAAATATTCTACCTTATCTAAAAATAAGTATGTAACAAATAAGTTCAATAGGCTGGCGATTAAAACAGTCGTAGTTCCAAATTGATTGACTAAAATAATTATTGTTGTAATCACACCTGGTCCGGTAATTAAAGGCGTAGCCAGAGGAACAACAGCAGATTTATATTTCTCAGCTCTTTCTTCAATAATTTTAATCCAAGAACTAATTTTAATCCAAATATTAATAATATCAGTCCACCCGCAATTTTGAAACTATGAATATCTATGTTAAAAAATTCTAATATAACCATTCCGAAGAATAAAAATAGCAATAATACCACACCAGCAACCAATATAGTTTCCTTAACCATATGTTCTCTGTTATTTTTAGGCGTATTTCTTATGAAAGACAAAAGATGGGTAAATTTCCTAGAGAATCCATCACGATAAATATTGCAAAAAATGCTTTGATTAAATCATAAACCATTTTAAAATTGGAATTCTAGTTTCTTTTTTATTTTTAAAGCTGATGGAGCTTCTCCACCATGCCAGCTTCTCTTCGGTCTTACCTGCACAGGATAAATTCTCTCTGAATTATCGTCTAATATAATTGCTGCACCAGGCATCTTAGGCAAACTATTCAGATAAGATTGAATGCCTTCATAAAGATAAGATTGCATCATACTATTTAATGCTTGAACATCAATCTGAGAAGTTAATCTATGACTTATTACAATATCACTCTGAGTTAAAGCATCTCTATGAATTTCTCCCGGCTGTTGCGTAACTAACATTAAAGAAATTCCAGGTTGTCTTCCTTCTCTTAACAGTTGTATCAAAGCATCTGAAGCAGGAGTTTTAATATCTTTAGGAATAGCTTCATGAGCCTCATCTATAGCTATCCAAATTAAAGGTTTTTCTTGTTTTACTTCTTCATAGAAATAGCTTTTTTCTTTTTTAATATCTTCTATTTCTTCTTGTTTTCTAGCAATCATCCTTTCTTCTAATAATTTTCTACAAACAATTCCAATTACTAAATTTTTTATACTCCAATTCCCAGCGATATTTGTATAAGCACTTGTATCCAAAACATTTATTGTTCCTGGTTTCATTAGATCTTCAATCTTAGTTCCTTTCTTATCAAATAATCCCCATCTTTCGGCAGCCATAAATCTATTTACAGAAGCATCTTTAGTTTCTTTTGTACTTCGCTTATCAGATTCTATTCTTTCAATTATCTCTCTGATAGAATAATCAACTTTTTCATCCTTTAATTCTCCAATTAGTCTTTCGATTAAAATTCCAATAGTATCTGTTAATTTTAAATCAAATAAATTTGTCCAATCAGAAGCGCTTAATTCAGAAGTTCTAATGGCAAAAGGAAAATCAGCAGGAATTCCAACATCCAGATATTTTTTGAATAACCCAATTGGAACAAACATATTTATTTTTACACCTTCTGGTTCTAAATTCCATTCTCTTAATAATTTTTCTTGTCTTGTATTTGGAAATTTCATTGTCCAAAATACACCCATAGTATCAAAATATAAGAAAGCTAAGTTGTTTTTAATATCTTCAGGCAATTTAGATACTTCTTCTCCAATAACAGAAATTGAAAAACTTTTTCCCGTACCCCTCTTACCAGCTACTAAAATAACATGTGTTTTAGCAACATCCAATAAAATATTATTGCTTAAAGAAGTGGTCTGGCCCATCTTGACTAATAATCTGCCTATGTTTATAGTGCCATTCTCACCTAATTTTTCCCTGTCAACCTCATTTCGACCTATAGTAATATTATAAGGCATAAATAGAATTATAATAGCTTAGGATATAAACGTTTTGGTTAGAACAAATTTCCTTTCTTTAATATTAAATGTTTACATTTGACACTAGTATCAGCATAAATATCAAATCCATTATCAATAACATCACTACAAAATAAAAAGTCATCAAAGGTATCTAATTTAGGATCGCTTCTAAATTTTATTTTTTCCAAAACTTTTTTGCTGATTAAGACACAACCAAGCCCGCAAGCCCTTATTTTAAAGAATTTTTCACCTTCAACCTCTTCCAGTTTACAAATCTCCATCTTATCTTTTTCATCTGAAAATTTAAAGATTAAAGGAAGCAAGGTCCTGCCTTTCTTAATGGCCTTACCGGTTTTTTTACTGTTTGAAGTTATCGTAATTCCATAATATTTATAGTATACACCACTAACAGCATCTTTTACATGCCGTATCAGTCTATTTAATATATCTTTTGGTGGTATTACATCCTGTTCCAAGCTTAAGAAGTAATCATAATCTCCCTCTAGAAATTTTTCCCTTAATAGATTCCTGCTCTCAGATATTCTTTTTTTAACATCATCATAATATATCCCCTTCAGAACATTGATGCCTCTAGATTTTAATTCACTGTAAAATTCATCAGACCTAGAATTGTCGACTAAAATTAAATCAAAATTCTTATACAATAGTTCTTTAATTCTACTTAGGTATTCATCAATACAATATCTGTACCCTTCATAAGTAGGGCATCCGATTAAAATTTTTAGATTATTCATTTTTGAATACATACGCCGGGAGCAGGATTTGAACCTGCATATCCTTGCGGAAACGGGCTTACTTTTAGGAACTCAAGGCCCGCGCACTACCAGATTATGCGATCCCGGCATATCTTAAAAGCTAGTTTCGGTGCTTTAAAAAATTTATTTAATCGATTAATTTTATGGATATTGAATAAAGAAAGATTTATATACTAGTAGGTTTTTCCTACAAGTATGACTGAATTAATTAATGTTGGGGAAAAAGGACAAATAGTAATTCCTAAAAAAATCAGAAAAGACTTCAAAATAGAAAAAGGTACAAAATTGTTAATTGGAGAAGATAAAGACAGGATAATAATTAAGCCAGTAAAACTCGATGAAAAGCATCTATTTATGTTGCTTAGTGAGCTGTCTTTAAAAAAGACTTGGAATAACAAGTATGACGAGAGGTGGGATGATGTACTCTAAAGGCGATATAGTTGTAATCAATTTCCCATTTTCTGATTTAATAAATGCTAAGAAAAGGCCAATGGTGGTACTTGCAGAAAAAGATCAAGATATCATAGGTTGTGCAATAACGAGTAACCCAGAAAGTGAGGGTATTCCGCTGGATAGCTTCGAAAAAGGCAGCCTTCCTTTTAAAAGCAAGATAAAGTATTGGCAGATACATACCTTCCTAAGAAGTTTAGCCATTAGACAGATTGCTAAAATATCTAAGGACGCCCACAAAGAACTTATAAATAAAATAAATGGGTTGTTTAAAATATAATTCAACACCGATATTTCATAAGTTATACTTTAATTATTCCCAGGAGGACTAAATTTATCTTATCAGCCTCCTTTATTAGATCATACTCATCCTTAGCTTCCATTATTAAACAATCGTCTTCATAATATACTCTACTTTCTTCACCTTTCTTCATTCTAATAATCCCAGTCTCTTTTGTAGCATCTTCACAGTTCATCACACTTAAATTAGCTTTTGCATAGGGTTGTGTAAATGCAGAATTTAAAGTTATATTAAATAAAAAAGGATTCTCGATAACATTCTCTAATTCCAAGACAGCTATTGTAGTAACGCCCGTCAAATTTTCGTAAGGATCAATAACAACATATATCATCTTCTTATCTTTAAGCTCGAGAATCTTGCTATCTATAAGAATATTCTCTATATCTCTAGGATCACTTCTAATAGTAAAATAACTTGGATTCTTATTCTGATTAATGAAAATCTCTACCTTGTAACCATTCTGTACTTTTCTAAAATTAAATCCATTGTAATCAAAATAAAACTTTGAATACCTCTGCTTATTAAGATACACTAAATAGCCGGTAGCAATAACAATTAAAATAACTATGACTGCTAAAGTCCACGTTACTCTTTTATCTGATGGCATCTTTGTTTCGCTCATTTGATATTACTCTTTGATTTTCTCCCAATCCATCCCAGATATTAAATGTTTGCATTTGATACTTGTATCAGAGTATATTTGTATTTTTTTATCATTAAGATCTTTACAGAAAGGCATATCATCGAATGTTGACTTGTCAGGAAATAATCTAAATCTCACCTTTTCTAAGATATCTTTCTTAATCAATATGCAGCCTAAACCACAAGCATCTACCCTGATAAGCTTTTCTTTTTTGACAGAGTCATCATCTATAAATTGTAAACTAACAAACCCTTCCTTATTAACCCAAAGCAAAGGTTTTATTTCGAATGCCCCGTTGATAAAATACTTCGTAAAATATACCCCGCTAACTATATCCTTCTCATGTCTTAATAATCTCTCAATTATATCTTTTGGTGGTATTACATCCTGTTCCAAGCTTAAGAAGTAATCATATCCATTATTCAATGCATATTCTCTTATAATATTCCTCGAATTAACTATCCTGTCTCTAGCTCTTTCTAAATACTTATCCTTAATAACATTAATCCCCAATGATTTGATCTTATTGCAATATCTATCTGTTTCAGAATTATCCACTAGCAATATGTCATAATTATCATAGCTTAAGCCCTTAACAGCATTAATATACTCATTTAAGCAGTATTCCTTATGTTCTGAAGTAGGGCATCCTACAAGTACCTTAGCTTTCATAGAAGATATTATAATCCAAAAATATATAAAACTAATTTATCTACGACCTTACTTATAAAAATAGAATTGCCTTTAATCTCTAAACAACTATCTTTAAAATTAACCTTATCTTCAGTACTTTCTTCTATAACAATAACAACATTGTTTGTATTAGCATCTTTACAAGTTTTCAAGGGAAGATCCTTGCATTCTTCTACGTCTACATTGCAGGCAATCTGGACATTAACAATCTGCCTTAAATTTGCTTGTAAAAGAAAATCTGTATTTCTAATATACTTTCTAGGATCTCTAGAAATATAAATCTTCGATAGCTCTTTAAAAGAATCTTGTTGAATACCTAAATTTATTCCTTCTAAATCATTAGGTGAATTAGATATTGTAACATCAACGTTATTAATTTTAGCCTGCCATCCGAAATCTGTTCCTGTAAACTTAATACTTTTATATTCTAAAATATTTTGGCTTGGTTCTTCAGAAGGCGCAAAATTGCCTATAATAACACCAAATACGCTTAAGATCATTATTGCAGCAATAAATATTGGTAGAATAAGTTTCTTCTTATCCCTCTCTGGTTTTTCTTCTTGTATCTTTATTTTTACCATTCGGATTAACCAATATATTCGCTAAATTTATTCTTTTCTCCGCTTACTCTAGGTAAAGGTATGTGTGGTGGCAAACCTGCATCCTCAGCTAACTCTAAAGCCTTTATATTGCATCTAGAGAGAATAACATTTAATATTTCAACAGAAACTTCATGTGGTATTTTCTTGTCTTTTTTCCAGGATTCTATTACTTCCTTCACTTTTTTATCATTATCTGTATACATTAAATTCCCGTTCATATTAATATTTCCAACTGCCTGTCCATAATCAACTGAAAAAACAAATTCGAATGATATTCCTTTCTTTTTTTCTTTTAATATCGGGATCTCCTGTTCCTTTACAGAATTAATATTAAAATTCTGCTTTACTCTGATACTGCCTTTAATATCTCCTTTCCTATCAACATTGATCTTATTTATTTCAAAACCAATTATCATAATTCTGACAAGAACATGTGTATTTTTAAATCTTTTTATATTTAGAATTATATGACATTCATTATTTCTTTATTTTTTAACAACCTTACCTAATCTTCTCGTCAAGTGTTATCTCTTTTCTCATATAAATCTAAAAGAATCACTTACTCATATAACTTATGATACTTCTGAATAGTTGCTTAAAATTAAAGAAAAAGAAATTAAATTTGGTAGATTTATACTTCTACCATTGTTCCACTTAAACCTTGTTTCTTCTCAACTCTCTTTGATGCAGCTAATGTGTCTTCTGCATTGTAACCAGCTATCAATAATGCTACTTTATCTCCATTAGCAGCTAGCTGTACTACTGCATCCCCTGATTGGTATTGTTGTCTGAATTCATCGCATGTAGCGAATTCATCAATCAGTCCAACTGCACTGTTAATACAAGGTCCTCCTACAAGGAATAAATTGTACATTGTAGGATCTGTAACCTCATCATCAAACAAGGTTCTTAGATCAATGTCTGCTACAGTACAAACCTCTCCAGCAGTTGTCTTTCTTGTTGATGTTTCTCCCATTGCAATAAATACTCTCGCTCCTCTCTGTCTTAATGGGTACTCAATTGTTAATGTCTCTGCATTGTCTGTTCCTTCTGGATCGAACAGATTAATGAATGCTCCAAAGTCTGTCATTCCATAGAAGTTGTCATCATCTTCATCTGGTTGTTGTAGTCCTGTTGTGTTTAACGCACCTATTGATGTACCGCTTTGATTGACAACAGAATTTATTCCAATTCTGGAACCAGCTCTTGTTACAATTGTAAATCTTGTTTCTTCATTAGAAGCACTAAAAGAAGATCCTAGCTGTCTCGTTGCTGGTGCATTCTCATCATAATCTTCACTTAATGTTATCAAAGCTACATCTACTGAAGTTATGGCATTTTCTCCCATTGTAAATCCATTTCCAGCAGTCGGATCATTATTCCAACTACCAAAGTCTACAGCACCAATTGCTGACATATTTCCACCGTCGCTGACATTAAGCATATTGGCACCACCTAAGTTAGTATCTGCGTAGAATACTAAAATTCCTCCTCCATTCACTGTAGCATTCACTTGTGTTCTGTTACCCCAAAAATTAACTTGACCGTCTAATCCAACATCAGCCGAATATGTTTTATTAGGCCCACCAACACTTCCATCTTTGTTCATATCAATAGCCAATGGATTATCTCCACCTGCACTTGGACTAGCTATCGTACCACCAGTGCTTCCATTAGCAATGTAGACCACATAAGTGTTACCACCAAATACAAGCTCTGCTTTACCTAATACACCCTGAATTGTCTGGGTTGCATAAATGAATTTCTTGCTTCCAGTAGCTTCATCATCAAACTGTAACTGTAAGTCTGAAGTATCGATCGAATTATATCTTACTATATGTGATACTGCTGTGTCATCATACCCGGTACCCGAATCACTCAAAACAAAGTAATCCAATACACCAATATTAAATGAATGGTTGTTGATGTTTTCACCTGCTCCAGTTGATGCTGTACTTACCTGACCTTCCACAAAGACAAAGTCATCATTGTCATCTCCATACTTAAACCTACTACCTTCTGCTGATATGAATGGAAACTTATACACTAGCCCAGCATTGTTCTCAAATTCTAAGTTATACTCATCATCGCCTGCAGGATCTAGCT
>CAYIFT010000003.1:14324-19896 GCA_964362765.1 Candidatus Woesearchaeota archaeon
CCAGCATTGTTCTCAAATTCTAAGTTATACTCATCATCGCCTGCAGGATCTAGCTTGATGATACTAACGCCAACATCATCTAATCCCTCATATCTAACATCCCAATTTAATCCAAGCATACCCTGAGGTTCATCTAAGAATTCTCTTACTCCATGGCCTGGAGGCACATAAATATCCTTGCTTCCAGGTAAAGCGTCAGCTACTAATCTGTACTTGATACCAAAGATTTCTACTTCTGAACTTGAGAGTTCATTAAGTGAAATCTGTACCCAAGCGTCCTCAATTGTTTCCTCATCAATCTTAACTTGCTGTACAAATCCGAGACTTGCTGCTGACTCGCTATCTGTGTAGTCTGTATCTTTTATTTCTAATTTTGTTGCTCCAACATATAATTCCACAATATCTCCTGTTCCAGCCTCTCCAGCCTCATTCAGGACAATATCTGAGATACCAATCAATGTCCCATCTCTTAATATTTCAGTTTCTCCATCAACTAATTGATCTGTAACCTCTCCATTGACCTTCAAGGTTACTGTTGGTGGACTTACATCCTCAATAATTAAAACCTCAATTTCGTATTCTTTACCATCAATTGTGAAAGTTCTTGTCTCTCCTTCCTCTAAAATTCCGTACTCAGCTCCACCTAATAATTCTAATGAAACTGAATTTGCAGATGTATCAATTTTTGTATCTACAAAAGTATATGTTGTTGCTAATGCAATTATCTCTTCATCATTTAAATCCTCTAATTTACTGCTTACAATATCTGATTCAAGTCCATCTTCAAATTCTAACTCGTATTCGAAGAATGCCTGAGTTGGTGCAGAACCTTCCTGTACAAACATCCAGTCTCCAACCTCTTGGACTGGAGCGTCATTCTTTGTATACAGTACTTTAGGTGCTCTTCCCAGTGTATTTACACTTACATTTAACTCCTTGAATCTTAAGTATTGGTTAAACTCAGTTGTTCCTTCATTTGTTGTAATAATTCCGCCCTTTAAACCATCTAATTCAACTTCTGTTATTGTCTCTCTTACGTCTCCAATTGTTTCGTTTAACTCAAGCAGATCAGAACCTGTTGAAATTTCAACAGCATCTCCACTTACGCTAACTCCGCCAGCCCCTGATGATCCTGGTACACAAACTTTGCTTTCAAATTGTAACATCTTTGCAATGTTTGCAATACCTATTGTATCAGAAGCAGCTGCATTCCTTCCAACAACCAGAGCATTATCATCGCTGTATGCTCCATCAACCACAAATGGTGCAGGAAAATCATCTAGTGTCTGTGCTAATGCACCAGTAAACGTAGAACCCAACATCGCTATTCCTGTTCCGATAGCGATAACTCTTTTTATTGTTTTTTTCAAACTTTGCATTCTTTCATACACCTCCGTTTTGTGTATCTTTTTTGACCGTTAGCATTGGTAATTATACCTATTGCTTTGTATCATTAGAACACGACACTGCTTTATAAACATTTATATGCTATAAAAGATATTTTATAAATAATCTATTATAAAAAAAGGTTATTTGCTTTCCTTTTTTCTAAAAAAAATAATTTTATCAATATTTTTGTTTACCACTCTAAAGTTGTTTTCTACACAATGTCAGTCTTGTTTCAAGGTAAACTTCGTGTTTCACAAAGGGAAAAGACCCTAATAATCCTTTATTGCAGTTTCCAAAGCCTATAACTTCCACATCATCTGCCAATAAAGTAAATCTATAATCTTCATCCAGCTTTAAAACACTTTCTAACACATCTTCAATATTATTTCTCAAATAATCACATCCTGTATCCCTATAACAATCATACAGTGCATCAGACATTGTCATATTCTCTATCTTTAGCTTTACTAACGCCCTTAAGAGATTGTTTACCTCGATATTTGTTCTTAATTCTGGATAAGATGATATTTCTTTAATAGAAGCAAATCTTAAATAAATCACCCCTATCACTATTAATATTATTACTATAACCATCAGCCCTACAACTTCAGCCTGCCCATTATCCATAAAACTCAATCTCCAATCTGCCAATCTTATATTCATTATTCTCAGGATAATAAAGACTGATTGGTGTAGATATCTTCAGTCCTTCCCCTCTTCCAGGATATGCATTATTTTCATAAATCACCCAGTGATTGCAATTCTCAGGATACTCTATTGAATTATATGCTCTATTATCACACAAACCTTCTCTTGCTGAAGGATAGATGTTATATATTGTAATCTTCTTGTTTCCCAATAAACCCTTATAGTAATCAATCTTATTCCTCGCTAAATTCCCGAATGGAACTAACTTTGATGTATCAACACAGTCTTCATTGCTGCAACTTATCTCACCCATGCTCGTAATGCTAGCTAGCAAAACGCTAGCTTCTTGCTCACTCAATTCTTCACCCTTCTCCTTCACCTTCTCCTGAAATACCTTGAAATAAAAAACAACACCTATGATTATTATTACAACTATAAAGAATAATACAAGCAAAGTTTCGTTCAATTCAACCTGCCCTTTAGAATAATTCGATACACCCATTTCTGTCCAACATCCTATTCTGCTCTTCCAGATTATCTTTTAATTCTATTAATTCTTGTTTATCTCTGCTTCTTTTCAAACCTTGCAGGTTTAGTGCAATTCCCGTATACAAGCCCTCACATTCTGCCTCATGAGTCTTTAACCTTAATAGACTGGCTTTCTGCATATAAACCTCGCTTACCAAACTTAATCTTTCCAATGCTTTATTCAACAAACATTTATAATTTTCAGCTCCTATTATTGCTCCTTCCAGCATCTCATTGCTTAGATAAAAACTCTCCTCACCATTTATCTTTACTTTATTGGTATCAGCATCAACCTCCACTACATTTACATTCATCTTCATAGCCTTCTTAACTGCATCAGGATTATCAACAGGTCTAAAAAATACAAGATTAATCTGGTCTAAACTGCTGCTCTCTAACCTAACCTTGTTGATATCAAAATCTCTGAAGTGTATCTTCTGAAGGTTGAATATACTTGGAAATTCCAGTTTATTTCTAACAAAATTACCGTACCTATCATCATAAATTAGAAGAAATCTTGCATTCCTGTTTCCTAAATAATAAAAATTCACCACATTAAAAGGAAATTTCCATCTCTCTGTCCAAGCTGATAATGAATCGCCATTCAAATTTCTTGGTGCAAATATTATTCTTGTGGTCTTTTTCAGATAGTCACCTCCGCCATAACTCTCGCAGACAAATTTTAGCTCAAGTTCCTTGTTGAAAGGAATAATCTTGCTGGAACTCTCTGATATGCTAAATCCTTCCAGCTGATCATCCAGATTCTCGATAGTTTCTCTGATATTTATTTTCTCGCTCAAGCTTATATGCTGATAAGCAAACCTGGTAAAGAATATTAAAATTAACCCGCCTGCGACTACCCCAAAGAACCATTTGAATACCGCATCTGATACGCCTCTTTTTCCTTTAATCATATAAAAAAGAAAAATATTTCAGTATATATAATTTATCTTCTTATCTTTACATTATCTTTATCTCTTTGGCATCCATTTTGTGTCCAGCTCTGAACATTATTTATCTTCTTATCCCAACAAATATCTTATTATTGATTAATACAGTTTCCATCACAGCATCCAATTTTCCATTGGTTTTAATACACAGAGGATTCTCATCGCTTTTCACCCTCAGATTATCCACCCTGTAATCAAATTTCTTGAAGCTTCTTAATGGGTGCAAAAATACATTATTCACCTTATCATTTTCAAGTATTTTTCTGAAGAAATTATCATCAACTCTAATAGTTATAGATTCCCCTGGATTTGAAAAGCAAATCCTCTCAACTGCAGTTGGTAAACTTACTGATATATCTTTCACACTTCCTACGTTGTAATTGTACATCAGCTCAACTTGATTGTCTAAATTAATCTTAAACTTAGCTAGTTCTGCGATATCAGCTGTATTTTTTATCTGTATCACTGCTCTTATCCCAAATAATATAATCAACCCCATCAGCAATAAAGCCCCTATAAGCACAAATGGTTGTCCTAATATTGATCCTCTTTTCATAGAGATTAAATATAGACTGTGTAACTTCCTATATTATTAAATAAATCCCTGCATCTTACATAGTAAATATTGCTGTCCAAACTTGCCTCGTGTTTATCTTGATTCAAGCCGGTCATCTGGATTCCGCTTCCAAAGGTAAATGACCCTGTTGTGCTGTACTCGCATGTTGTAGGTTCATTCGTTATTAATATTAATATATTTCCCTCTGTATAAAGTTGGGCAATTACAGGTGCAATTGTATCTATTGCAACGTTGAACTGAGTGCTTGTACTTGCCAAATTTCCAGCAACATCAATGCAGTTTATAAAAACATTGTAATTGCCGGCAGTAATATTCGTAAACTCTTGTTCGTGTACTGTTGAATTGGTCATTAAAAATTCTATTGCACTTGCAGGACTTGGATCAATAAAATTATATCCGCAAATTGCTATTCCACCCTGGGCTCCTCTTGCTGTCGTAACCCTTAATACCGGACTAGGTTCATAGATGGTAACTCCTCCAGTCGGACTTGCGCTTGTAATGTCTAAAGATTGTGTTCCTCTCAATCTGAAAACATAGCTCTCAGTATTTACATTTTTCTTGCTTTCATCAGGATTATCTGGCTGATCTTTGCATCTTAAGTAATAGGTATTCGCTTGATTGTTCTGTATTCCATCTAATATTGTGGTACAGGTATACAATCCAAAGAATTGCGAATTTCCCGGTTCTTGAGAAGCTGTACAGGCAAAGTTGTTCTGCATACTATTGTAATCTGTATCAATATCATCCCATTTGCATGTGGCAGGTTCATTTAAGTATACTGTTAAAGGTGTCGAATTCACATCTGCAGGAACATATGCGTTGTTTGCAATGCTTGTTATCTCAATTACAGGTGGTGTTAAATCAGGTCCTGGCTTGATTGCAAATTTTATATAATAATCCTTATTATTTTTATTTCCATTTCCATCTTGGCATCTCAAATAAACAGTGTATTTTCCTCCATTAGTTAACTTCAATACCTGATCTTCAGCTAACGCACTTGGTAAGCTGAAAGTTATTGTGTGATTCTTCCTATACATACTATCTCCAAAGAATGTTGCCGTCTCATCAAACGTCTTTCCCCTCTCTAAGCTATATTTACATTGTGAAAACTCATTTGTTGTAATCCCAAGTTTTACAGGTGTGAAAGGTTCTATCTGCTGATTTATAGTAAATCCTTCCCCGGGAACTTCACTTAATGTTAATCCTTTGCTCAAGGCTTTTGGATTTGCTCTTATCATTGGACTGGTTACATCATTTGGATGCAGATTGATGCACTTCTCTTCTCTAGTTCCTGGATTCACTAATCCACAAGTTTGTCCTAATGATTTGCATCTGTACTCACTGCATTCTTTTCCCTCTTCATCGCATTTCTCGCAGTCACTTCCTCCGGTTGGTGCAGTCCATGGTAGACATGTAACTTTAACAGTTTCAGTTTTTGTTTTGGCTAAAAATACGTCTAATAAATTATAAATTGTCCATA
>CAYIFT010000003.1:19996-23485 GCA_964362765.1 Candidatus Woesearchaeota archaeon
CCTTCATTGAAAACTAAATCTGATCCAAAAGATTCTGCAGCTGCTGACTGAAGGTCAATAATCTTAACACTTTCTTTGCCTAATATTTCTGCTCCAAACCATCTTGTAAATTGTCCACCGAAAACAGATAGTCCACCAAATACATTTGCATCATAAGCTACACCTAAGAATGCGATTGTCGCTAGAGACCAGCTAGTTCTATCAAACCATGCCTTTAATTTATTATCAAATTCTCCTTTTCCTCTGCTTGGTCTGATTAATTCATCAAAACTTTCCACATCGCTGGCAGTTAAATCAAACTTACTATTTTCCTCCAATCCACCGGTTGTAAATTTACCTGCAACGTTGAACCAAGCCCCGCAATCACCTAAAGCCTTACAATAATTATTTGCACTCTGCAAGAACTCTTTCTTCAAACATTCGCAGCCTGCAACACATTTCCAGTTTCCCCCTAGTCCTCCTCTTTCAAATATGGCCTTGCATTCCTGATTTCCTTTCTCGCAAATTGCCTTTGCGTCTCCACTTGGGGTATCCCCTGTACTTTCTTCAGACCAGAATTTTAATCCTGGGCTAACTAAAGGTGCACACTTTCCTAATTTATTTTTCCTCTGTTCAGTCTCTTCCTCCTTACTTGTACCAAACCACACGCAATCTCTCTGCTGTATATTTTCGCAATCAAATTGATTCTTCATATCAACACAACTTTTCACCCTATTATTTCTGCAAGCAGCTTCTATATAATTTCCCTGACTAACTTGAAATGCTTGCTGTGTCGGCAAAGGTGATTGACCTTGTACACCTTGCACACAGATCTCTTCTCTGAAATCTTTGCAAGGTTCAGTTAATTCTTCTCCATTAATACATAATCTTCTGTAATGTCTTGATCCTACTAAATCTCTTCCAAAACCCGGAATTCCATCATAAGCGCACCAGCTCTCTCCTAATTTTCTAGGAGCATTTGAAGCTGGTGTAGTCGGACTTCTAGTTACTTCACTTAAATCACAGCTCAAATCCTCACAAGAATACTGTCCATATATTGGATTCACTCCCTCATCAGCCAAGGCACACGCACTTCCAAGAACATAATTACAGTTTCCACAAGTCAGACTATTTATATTAGCATTGTTCGGATTGCAACTCTGTTCTTTATCCAAAACAAATCCATCATTGTAACTGGCAGCCTTGTCACTTGAATAAATATTCTCGGGGTTTCCACAGCTGTCAAACCAATGTACCTCTTCTCTATCTGGCAGACATCCTGTATATTGCTGAGGTGCACACTCTGTTCCTAAACTCGGATTGCTACATAACTTATTTGGATGAAATCCAACAGCAGGTCCAGTCACATTTACTTCAGCTTGTGTTTCCATATTACATTGCTCTCTTGTCGTAAACTTACAGCTTCCATCTGTCTGTACACAAGCTCCTCTTTCAAAACTTCTGCACTGATTAATGCAGGTTAATTCATCTGTAATCTCTTCCTTAAAAGTCATGTTTACAAATTCAAATTGTGAAGTAGCTCTTTTACATTCTAGTTGTGTTGTAAAACTACATTGATTGCTCAATACGCAGCATCCTCTCTGACACTGCGGAATCTCACACGTTGGTGAATCAGCCCATGTGCAGTTTCCTGTCTGCTGGCAGGTGAATTTAGGTAAATTTTTGAAGCATTTTCCACTGCCCTGATCAAATCCACATCCCAATTTACAAAAGCTGGTCTTATCACAGGTAGTAGCAGCTTGTAAAGCTCCAGGATTACATTGACTTTGTTCAATATAAGCGCAATGTTCTCCGCTAACAGTTTCAGAACAACAAACCTTCTGTTCTTCCTGAGCTTCAACTAGTTTTATATTATTATTAAAAATAAAAACATAAAAGGTTGAAAATATAATTAAAAAAATCTGGAATAATGCCTTTATTTCTCTTCTATTTTTTGATTTCACTATCATAAACTAACCAGGTTCATCCTGTATTAAAAATTGGAATACATAATCATTATCCTTGGTCTGTAAAATATACAACTTATCAGGATAAGGTCTCTTCTTGTCTATAATATATTGTCCCTTATGTGCTAACATATAGGTTAATTGTTCAAACTCTCCATAAGTAGTCTCGATATCAATAATATCTTGGCTGACATCGTACAATCTTCCTAATGGAACTTCAAAATCTTCTAAAAATTGATCTTCACTCAAAGTTATATCTCCTCTTCTCAAAGTTACTTTCTGATTAACTGCAACTTCTGTAACATCCTCTCCTATAGTTACATCTACATTTAATGATCCAACACTTAAATCAATTCCTCTTCCGAATTTATTTACATTGATGCATGTTGCTAATCCTTGTTTAATTGCGTCATCTAATTCACCTTCCATCATATTAATTGTTAATAATCTATTCGCGCATGTTGCTTTCTCAGGAATATTATAACACAGATAACTTACCGGAATATCTTCTCTTAGTCTAAATGTTCCCCCAGGTGTTTTCAAATGCCCTCCTTGTAACCCTATCCTGCTTAGATAATCAGGAACTAAATCATTCAAGCAGCTCTTGTAATGATCTCTTACAGCATCCATTCGGGATTCTAATGTCTTTTCAGTAGGCCCAAAAAAGAATTGTCCTCTCAGAAATAACAATAAGATTATTACAGCTAGAATTACTATACCTATTATCACAAAACCAGTGGTTTGGCCTCTTTTATTACTCATTTATATGACCTCTTTCTTTAGATTTTAATATTTAACCTTATATAAATATTTTCTTATCTATATTATCTATATATTATATAAAATCCTGTATTTCCAAAAATATCCCTACATTTAACATAATACACAGGATTAAACTCTGTAATCGAATGTTCATTTGTATTATCTCCTGTCATTGCTATTCCATTCTCAAAGCTGAAATTAGGATTATTCAAACTATATCTGCAAATTGATTTCTCATTTGTTGTAATGCTCACTATACCAGCAGTTTGATTTCCTCCTCCGCTTGAATAAATATAAGTAATTATAGGAGCCTGTTCATCTACGCTTACTGCAAAATTAATATTTGTTGTAGCTTCATTTCCAGCTGCATCTTCACATCTTACATAATAATTATATTCACCCAAAGTTAAATTAATCAAAGGCTGCATATGTGTATTTGAATTAGTGTTAATAAATTCTATAAAATTAATATTATTATTTGAAAATTCACATATTGCTTTTCCATTTTCAGCTCCATTTTGTGTAATAACTCTTAAGATTGGTGAACTTGTAAATAATTCTCCACTAGGTTCACTTGAAATTATATTTAATGGAATTGTTCCTTTCAATGTTAAAGGATAACTTTGTTGATTGATATTTCCAGATAAATCTTCACATCTAAAATAGAATTTATTATCTTGTGCAGAAATTAATTCTGTTAACAAACCATCGCATTCATATAAACTAAAGAATGTTGGACTTTCTATTTCTTCTAGTTCACAAGCCATATTATGTTGCATAA
>CAYIFT010000004.1:0-21314 GCA_964362765.1 Candidatus Woesearchaeota archaeon
AAATAATTTTCATGCACTAGGAGCAGCTTTATCTGTAAAAAACCCAGTAATTTTACTTGATCCTTACAACGAAGAAATTAGAAATACGGAGGAAATAAAAAATAAAATAATCAAGCAGAGAGCAGCTGTTCTAGCAAAAGCAAAAGAAGCAAAGAAATTTGGAATAATCATAGGACTAAAACCAGGGCAAAAATTCGGATCGTTTGAATATATTACAGATAAATTAAAGAAAATAGGAAAGGAATACGTTTTAGTTTCAATGAACGAAATAACAAATGATAAATTAATTAATTTATATGATGTTGACGCTTTTGTAGAATTAGCTTGCCCAAGGATAGCAATAGAAGATGTAGCTAAATATCCTAAACCATTGTTGACAGCAAGGGAGTTCGCAGTTCTAGTTGGAGACATTAAATGGGAAGATTTGCTAGAAAAAGGCTTTTTATAACCCGATCATCTTCTATTTTGATTTGATAAATCTTTCTCTGCACCAGCATCTTAAAAGGACTATTACGAAGCTAACCGATATGTATAAAAATAAGAAATTTTTTAATTATGTATGGTTAATTTAAAAAGAGTTAAAAAAAATATACTATTTCTATATTTAATAATTAGTGTAACAATCTTATTAGCAATATCAAATTTTAATAGATCAGATAGTGGTTTATTCATTAAAGATGGATATAATAACGATGAAAAAGCATCTTCATCTTCTGACAAAATATCAAAAATACCGCCTACAGTATCAATAATCGATTCACCAATATCATCGCAACAAGGAATAACAATACCACCCGTAGTATGCGGAAATAACATATGTGAACAAGCTGAATTTTATGATGCGTGTCCTGCTGATTGTACACTTCAAAGTTTGGGTTCTCTAAATTTACAGGCTGGCTATTATCCAAGAGCTGTAATCCAAGGAAATTTTGCTTATCTGGTGAAGGGAGAGAGCCCGAGGGGATTTGCAGTAATCGATCTTAATAAACCATTAAATGAATTAGATATTGACGCAGAGATTGGTCTTAGTGGTGCACAATTTCAAAATAATTTAGATGTTTATAGTAATCATGCTTATGTAGTGGATTTTAATGCCGGACTTTATATTATTGATATTTCCAGCCCATTAAATCCGATTCAAGTAGGTTATTCATCATTAAACAATCCTAATGCTAACAGTATTAAAATTGTACAATATGGCTCTCAATTAATAGCCTATGTAGGCCACCTTGGATTTGAAAATGAATGTCTCTCTGTTCATGATGTTACCAATCCCAGTGATATAATATTCTTAGGAAGTTATGCTTGTACCCCCCAAATAAATTTTGATTTAGCGCCATTTTCCGATATTTATTTCGGAAGTGTGCCTCTTAAATATGCAGCTTTCAGTATGTACGTTGATAATAATTATTTATATTTAGCTAATGGCTATACTGGTCTTGAAATATTTGATATTTCTACTTCAATGCCATTCCTAGCAGGATATTATGATGCAAATTCTTTAGCTTTTGATGTAGCTGCTAAAGGTAATTTTGTTTACTTATCAACATTAGAGCGAGGTCTTCTAAAAATCGATATATTAAACCCAAGTAATCCGCAACTGGTCAATCAATATTTAGGTAATCTATTAATTACTCGTGGTGTTGCAGTTGATGCTACATATGTATATTTGGCAGGTGCAGAAATTACAAATAGTTATAACATTAACTCTTTGTGGAATATACTGCAATCAACATCACCAAGTTTTTATGATATATACAACAACCTAAACTTAATTTCACCTGCGTTTAATCAAGTTGCAGAGCATTTTGTTAAGGATTTATTTAAAAAAGGTACTGCGCTTCCAAATAACCTACTAACTATAAAAAACGTATTTAAAATACTCGATCAAAACTTAAATGTAGTTAAAGAATATATACATAGTCCAAGTTCTAATTATCTCTTGCCAAACCCATCAACACCCTTTAGTTACCCTGTTGTTAAGGATGAACAACTAGCACTTATCAATGATAGGGGCTTTGGAATTAGGGTATTGGATTTACAACCTTCTGTTCCTCAGCTGAAAAAAAACATTATTATACCTGGTGAAATTGTAGATTCTGTTTCTTCAAACAATACTCTTTTTGTTAACTATGGTGCTAATATTAATATAACAAACCCAGTTAATCCAGCAGTCCTAAATTATTACGCACATGATTTGATATTTTATAGCTATCATAATATCCACAAAAAAGATAATGCATTATATTTAAATGGTCTTACTAAAACAAAAATAATTGATGTAACAAATCCTTCTAACCCTGTTGATTATAGTGAATTATCTCTTGGTGAACCTTACCTCAGAGTAACTGATCTGTTTGGAAATTATTTATATGTTCTTTTTGTTAAATCTGTTTTACCTCCATCTGTATGTGGAAACTTCATATGTGAAGTTCCAACAGAAAGTTGTTCAAGCTGCTCGTTAGATTGCGGAGCTTGTTCAGCGCCTCCAATAATTAGCGCACTAAATCCCGATACTATTCTCAATAATGTAGACAATATCGTTAATATCATAGGTAATAATTTTGAGATTATATCAAATATCTTAGTTGGGGGAATTCAGTACCCATCATACTGGACAGTTTATGGAAGTCCAGCTAATATGGCAATGTTCGTACCTGCCGGTACGCCAATAGGAAATTATAATATTGCAGTTTTAAATCCAAGTAGTAGTCTGCAATCTAATGTAAAGGTGTTAGCGGTATCAACACCTCCAGTATCCACATGCGTACTAATGAATTCCCAATGGAACACCCCATTAAATATTAATGAAAATGATCCCGCAACTTTAATTGTTGAAGGAAATAATTGTACCGGAGAAAATTTAAATATTACAATATCTGAAGATACATTACCTGCTAGCTATAATTATTCATTAACATTCTCAGGACCTGCAGTAACCTTGACATGGTCTTCTATATTTAATTTAGATAATGATGTTACTCCAGATGTAAATGAATATTTATTTTCAGCTTTTCTACAAAGCATTCCATCAGCTACTATTCTATCAAGTAATCAGTTAAATGTTAATAATCAAATTGTGTGTGGTGATAGTGTTTGTGAAAGCGGCGAAACATGCTTAAATTGTGCTGTAGACTGTGGTCCTTGTTCTCCACCCACGACTGGAAGTGGTGGAACATCAGGAAGTAGTGGAGGAGGTGGAAGTAGTGGAGGAGGTGGAAGTGGTGGTAATGTTGTTATAATCAATCTAGATTCGACAAATGAGTATGATGTTAATATTCCAAGATACTCTCTTATTAAAATATTATTTGACTATAAAGATTACCGTATGAGGATAAGAGAACTAAATCAAAATAATATTAAGATATCATTACCATCATCGCAAATACACACAATAAATATTAATTCTTACAAAGATATAGATTTAGATAATAATGGAGTAAAAGATATAAGAATTAATTATAAAAGTTTCATAAATAATGTTAGAGCACAAATTGTATTCTTGAGAATAACATCATCTGAAGAAAGACCTCGACAAATAATTGAAAGAAGAACTAGTTCTCCACCACAAACAATTACACCACCAGTTTCCCTTGAAACTCCAAACATTCCAGAAATACCATCAAAAATTGAAAGTAAAAAATTCTATATATTACCAATATCGATTAGCATAATCATAATTGTATCAATAATAATTTATATTATAATATCTAAAAAGAAAAACAATAATATTTATTTAATCTTGTTATTAATTTTATTATTCCCATTGATTAAAGATATGGGGTATACCGGTTCGCAAATTATATTACCCGTATGTGAAATAACCAGTGCACAATGGAACTCGCCTACGACTTTAGAACCAGGTCAAGCAGCAACATTCACTTTAATAGGGAATAATTGTGATGGTCAAACAGCTAACGTTCAGATAACTGAAAATTCTCAATCGTCATCTATATCTCCAATATTATCAACTGTATTTACTGGTTCTACAGCTACTACATCTTGGACAACAGTCTACGTATATGATAATGATTTTACACCTTACAACAATGAATACAAATTTACAGCTTCAGCAGGCACATCTTCATTATCATCTTCAAATGTTCTGTATATAAGACCAGAAAATTCTCTTTTCATGAGGGTTTACGATGTCAACAATTCATTTAATCCATTATTAATATCAGAAAAGAACTTGGATATTCCAGGTAATCCTGATAAAATATCGACTATATTTAGAGCTTTCGGAGATCTTGCATTCTTGTTAACTAACCAAGGTCTTTATGTAATAGACATTTCGAATCCTTCAAGTCTTAATATTGTAGGATCAATAGTAGACCCATGCATCATTAGTACAATACCATCAATTCCATGCCCAGATCCAAGCGGAGAACCTAATCTAATACAAGGTAATTATAATTCAATGATGAGAATTGGCAATCTTTTATTTATTAGTAATGGAAAATTCCAGGAATTCCCAGTACCTTTAGTGGAAAACATAGTAGTTATTGATGTATCAGTTCCATCAAACCCAGTTAAAATATCATCTTTAATAGGAACAAGTATCTTTAACACAATGATCACAGATTTCTATCCATTAAGTAATAGCCTATTAATAGCAATCGATGATTCATTAGGTGTTGTTGTATTAGATATTTCAGATATATATGACATTAAAGTTAAAGCTAAACAGCCAGTTACAGATGGACTAGACGCATACGATGCAGGTTACTTATATATTGGTCCAACACAAAAGATTTTTGGCAATGTAAGAAATAATAAAATTAGATTAATTAATCTGTCAAGCCTTTTATTATACTAATCCAACAATCAGCTTTATATATACCACAATATATACTTTATAGATGCTAGAATTTATAGTAGATGAACTTAGATTTATTAGATCTAGAGTTGAGGAAAGAAGAGAACAGAAAGAAAGATGCAAATTGCTTAATCACCCACATGACAAATTCTTAACAGAAATGTTCCCAAGATTAGAAAAAGGTTTAATCTCAGTACGAGATTTTATAAAAGCCTATTCGGAAAGGGATGCAAGAATATTGCGTTTATATGAATCTTTTGATAGCCATGATGATTATCTAAGATATTTATCGGAGTTAGTTATAGGTACCAAAAGATTGCCTAATGTTTGTGATATAGAGGTATTAGCAAGACATGAATTTGAGCATATTAGAATGGCAGCTGAATTTGGTGTAAAGGCAAGAGCTATTTTCTATTCATTTCATCATAGCATAAATTATGGTGGAAGAGTATGTACAGTAAACTTTTATGAAAGAGGTAAAGATTGGGACTTAAAATACTTTAAGCTATTCTGGGAGCGTTTTGTTACAGAAGTAGACACTCAAAAAAAGTAGTATAAAATCATTTTTCTTTAATTACCTCTTCTAAATTTCCTTCTTTTAAAGCAGTGCTTTGACTTAGTTCGCCCATATATGGTCTTGGTGGTTCATATGGCCTTCTTAGATTTCCTAAATAATGCCCAACCAAATAAGCGCCGAATGCAGTCATTAATGCAGCAAAGGCAATTCCAGCGACAACATCTGTCAGTCTATCTGTAATTATACTTCCCTTAGATTCTTTTGGTTCTTTAAATGATGGTTCATCCCTTGGCGTGTTACTGTAAAAGGTCATTCCTTCACTTCCTCGACTTTTAATTTCTCAACAATAGATCTCTCAGAAATAATAGCAGAGTTTCCACTCGGATCTTCAATTATTATATTTACAGGAATGTCCCCGCATTTAACCTTCCAAATTTTTTTCAACAGATTCTTGCACTTTGTTTTATCTTCATCTTCTTCAGCAATATCTCTTTCAGCTTCGATTATCTCTTTGAATCTGTCTAATAATCCTTCAATATTAGATACAAATCCTATTGAAGCAGTTCCAGGGGTTACCTCCATCCTAAGCTGCGGAATCTTTACAGTAGCATAAGAGCTCTTCACAACCCTTACACCCATATCTTTATCGCTTTTTACTTCAAATGTAATTCTGCAGGGTTCTTTCTGCTCCTCTGCTTCCACATCAGATTTATTAAATCCACACCCATCACATCTCATAGAAAATAAATAAACCCTTCCAAAATAAGGTACCTCAGTACTATCCTCTGTAAGGGTTAATTTTTTCTCATGACAGAAGGGACAAGGTTGATTCTCTAATCTATCCATAATCAGTTCAAAGAGAAATAAATTTAAAAAACTTTGCTTATTCCTTTAATTCTTCAGTCAATTTACTGTCTCTATAGATCTGCGCGAACGCAGGTGTAACAACAATCCAATCCTCGCTTATACCAGCAATATCACCTTCAACAGCATCGCAAGTCTTCTTTATCTTATTTACAGCCCTTTTCAATTCCACTATATCTTTATCTTTTAAAGGTTTAATATTGATCAAGGCTATCGTATAACCCTCTCTGATAGCATCTAAAGCCTCTTTAATATCTCCAAAATCAGAAACAATAAACGACTTTACAAGGATTTTAGCCTTAGAACCAACATCTTTTGCAGGATCAATCTCCACGTATTCATCCTCGAATTCATCCACTAAATCATCCCCAGAACCAAATCCTAGCCTCTCTTTTATTTTTGAAAAAAATGCCATTATATCCCTCCATTGCTATACCTTATACCTGCAATATCAAATATATAAATATTTTGGTTATCTACTCTCGAGAGTAGATACAACATTCCATATCTGTGTCCTAGTGTACGGTGGTAAATTTGGGTCATTTGATAGATCATCCAAATCCTGAATAATCTTATCAAATTTTACATCCAAAGATTGTCCATTCGGTTCTTCTAAAATTACCATCGCAGACTTAATCTTTGTTCTAATATTCTTTGGAACAGTATTATCTTCTTCTATTAAAGATAAAATAGAAATTATTTCCTGTACATTTGCCATCTTAACTTCCCCCATTTTTCTGCAATTCTCGCATAATTGATTTTTGAATATCATCAGCTTTTTCTCTTAATTTGCCTTCCTGCCTTTCAAGATTTTTTATTCTTAATTCAATAATCTCTTTCTTAGAATTTAAATCTTTTTTTACATCATCTTTTTCAACCTGAACCATCAAATTGCCCACAATTTTATATGGTTTATCTTTTGTATTTTCTAATTCTTTTAATGCATTCTCAATTTCCAATAGCTGCATCTGAAAATTCTGTCTCTGCATCATGAAATTTTGTAAATTTTGTTCAATCAGTTGTAACTGCTGGATATTCCCTTCCGTTTCCTTCGAAATTTTTGCTTTCATAGCTAAATCGCTCTAACTTTTGCAGAAACTGTTCTAGGTTTATATAAAACCTTATAACCGCAATAAGGACACCTTGCCTTCTTTTTTACATATTCAATTTTTACAAATTTCTCGCATTCAAAACATTTGTAAACAACCATTTTATGCTCCTGGTATATAGGCTCTTCCTGTAAATTTTGATCTACACTTCCTACAATAATAGATCCCGGATGCCACTCTTTTTATGCTGAATCTGTTGCAATAAGGACATTTATGCCTCGCCCTTTGTCTCTTTTCTACCTCTGTAATTTGTGCTCTGATACTCTTTCCGTATCTTGCCCCAAATCTTCCTGCTGAACCAACTTTCTTTGTTGCCATTTTGATTTTTAAACCTTTTGATGTTTTAAAAGCTTTTCTAGTGCATGGGGATACCCGGATTTGAACCGGGACCGCCAGCTCCCAAAGCTGGTATCATACCAAGTTAGACTATATCCCCTTAAGGAAAAGGATTCCGAAGATAGTTTATAAAACTTTTTGGCGATAAATTTATAATATCTAAGTCCTTTTAATTTAATATGAATCTAGAGAATAGAGTTAATGATGGTAGGAGATTACTTTATTCTGTTTTAGCTGGTGTAGTTACTACTATAGGATTTGCGACTATTTTGTATGTAACATCTGTTAAACCTAAATATGCTGAAAATAAAATGGCGCAAAAGTATACTCTCAACTCTGTATCAATAAATAAACCTGCTGAACCACCCACTCCTGAAACCCCAAATAGAAGAACGAGTATTATAGAATACCCCGCACAATCTCTAATGCCTAGAGGAATAAATGTAGAAAAAATAGTGGAAGAACATAAGAAGAAGCTTCGAAAATATGAAGAAAAGATCAATGAAAGCCTTGCCACCTCCTTATTTCAAAATCCTGAAGAAAAAGAAAAACGAGATACAGCAAGCCATCTTATGAATGTATGCGGGATACCACCAGATGACAAAACCGAAACTTTTAGAGATGCTGTCTCAGCTTACCATGAAGCATTAGAATATAGAAGAAGTCACGAGTACGATAAAAATGATTTGATCGCTGAAAACTTAAGAAAAAAGTATTGGGAATTAATGTGCCAGGTTTATCCTAAATCAGATCCGAAAAAAATACCTACAGGCATTGGCCCAATGTCGGTTGTTCAAATAAAAAAATAATATTAAATAAAGAATTATTTCTTCTTCTCTTCTTTTGCTGCCGGTTTAGCTTCCGCCTTTGTAGCAGGAGTCACTTCTTTACCTTTAGCAGCTGGTGCAACTTTAGCTTCTCCAGGTTTAGCTTCAGCCCCAGCTTCTTCAGCAGCAGCTTCTTCAGCAGGCTTCTCTTCCTTAGGCTTAGCCTCAGCTTCTAATCTTGCTTTCAATTTCTCTTGTTCTTTTCTTAGCCTCTCATTCACAACCACTAATTCCTGTTTTAATTTTTCTTGTTTTTCCAGAGGAACTTCTATTTTTTCAGAATTAATTGTGCTATTATACATTCCACTTTCTAAGTCCTTATTAAACTCATCTGATGTCTTTCCTTCGATTAATAAACCCATAGAATTGCAAGAGCCAGCAACAGTTTTGATAGCAGCCTTCAAAGTTTTATCAAGCATTCCATCCATCTTCATCTTGGCAATTTTCACTAGATTTTCAACAGCAACATTCCCAATCTTTTCTTTATTAGGAGTTCCAGCTCCTTTTGTAATACTTAATTCTTTTTTGATTAATTCTGTTGTTGGAGGAGTGCCAACATTAATATTAACTTCTTTGGTTACTGTGTTTATCTCTAACTTCACTGGAATCTTCATTCCTTTGAAATTTGCAGTCTTATCATTGATCTTTTTAATAATATCAGCAATATTTAATTTTAAAGGCCCAAGACGCTGAGCTATAGAAGCATCTGGTTTGGCATTTCCGCCTTCAATCATCAGGTCTAATTTTTCAGTCTTAGGCATTTTACTTTAGTTCCTTCTTCTCTGTTTCTCCCTCTCTTCTTACCACCTTTACTGAATCTAATTTTACAACTATTGGAATTGGAACAGCAGCCTCGAGTAACTCAACAACAACCTCTTCTTTTGCTTGATCTATTCTTGTTACTTTAGCTTGCTCTCTTTTGAAAGGTCCTGAAATAATCTCAACAATATCATTCTTCTGAATATTCACCTGAACCTTTATTTGTTCAAGCATATGCTTAACATCCTCATACTTTATTGATTCCGGTAATAATCCCCTTGCATAAGGAACTTTATGATAAGCATCCTCAGCAGCCTGCTTGTTTTCAGCCTCAATAAAAATATACCCTCTTAATCCATGTGGTCTTATCACACTAAACACATTGATGTTTTTCTTAAGAATATTCGAAGTAATAAAATCCACTACCTGATCTTCTCGATTGCTTGTTGTTCTTAAAGCATATATTGGCATTTTATGATAACATAGTCCATATTATATGTATTACAAACCCTATTAGACCTATAAATAATATACCTATACCTGATACCTTGACTATGGTTTTTAATTCCTCCTTACTAGGCTTCTTTGTTACTTTAAAAACCCTAATACATTCCTGAATAAACGGTTTTAAACGCTCTAACATTAGATTTAATCTATAGAAGCGCTTTTTAAAGTTTTCTTATCTTGCCATTAATATTATCTTTTTAGTTCCACTTCATTAATCTCAAGAAGTTCATCAAGTGTAATTCTTGGTCCAAAGAATCTTTTTGCTAATTCAGGTATATAATCTTCTGCCACTTTTCGAGCCTTTTCCTTATTATCAACATCAAATCTATACTCTGGTTTATGTGGTTCTGGATCTGGCATAAAAGCTCCACCATCATACATGTCAGCCCACACAGTGTATCTTGCTAAATAAGTCTGCATTTTATTGTATAAAATCAATTCCCAATTCTTTCTCAATATCCCGTTTCTGCTTCTCTGCTATTGTCCTCCTTGGCCCAAATATTTGAGGACTAGAAACTCCGGTAATAATTAATAGAGTTCTTATTGTATTTGCTAGATCTTCTGATATCTGCGCACCCCATATTATTCTTGCATCATCATTCAATCTTTTACTTACTGTTTCTACAACGGTCTTTGCTTCCTCTAATGTCATATCAGGTCCACCGCTCACATTAATTAGTGCTCCATTCGCTCCGCTAATATCAACATCTAATAAAGGGTTATTCAAAGATTTATTCACACTATCAACAGCTCTATTTGAAGAATCACTCTCTCCAACACCTATCATTGCAACTCCTCCTCTGCCCATCACAGTCTTTATATCAGCAAAATCTAGATTCACTAATCCAGCTTTAGTAACTAATTCAGCAATTCCTTTCACAGCATTTGTTAATATTTCATCAGCTACTTTGAAAGCAGTATGTAAAGGTAAATCAGGCGCTAATTCGAGCAGTTTATCGTTTGGAATAACTATCAGTGTATCAACCACATTCTCTAATTTTTCCAATCCCAGCATTGCATTTTCCCATCTTCTCTTGCCTTCCATTTCAAAAGGCAAAGTTACAACAGCCACTGTCAAAGCACCTACTTTCTTAGCCTGTTCAGCAATCACAGGAGCGCTTCCAGTTCCGGTTCCTCCACCTAATCCGCATGTTATAAAAACCATATCAGCCCCCTGTAATTTAGTCTTTATTTCCTGTTCATTCTCTCTTGCAGCTTCTTCCCCTATCTGAGGAATAGAACCAGCCCCTAATCCTTGAGTAACCTCTTTTCCTATCAATACTTTCTGATTAGCGTTAGTATAAAGCAAATCCTGAGCATCTGTATTAATTGCTATTGTCTCGCATCCAGAAATCCCAACTTCATAAATTCTGTTAATAGTATTATTTCCAGCCCCACCACACCCAACTACCTTGATCTTAGCCCTTTGCTTTGAAAGAATAGCCTCTAATTCCTCATCAATCGGGTTATACTTTGGAACACCCTCTTTTTCCTGTAAATTCTTCGAAATTACTGCCATTTTATCAGCCTCTTTTGATAAGATTGTATTAATTAACTAATATTTAAAATTATTTGTTCTTTGGCACCAGCTTCTTTTCTTTGATCTCAGTAACAAATTCCACTTCACTTGTATCCTTAATACAATCCTTAATATTCTTAACAATAAATTCCTTTACTTGATTATCAACTTCTCTTTTTATTGTAAGCTTTTTATTCCTGAATTCAAAATCTGTATGTTTACCAAACATTTGTTCTAGCAGAGAGTTTATCTTTTCCTTGTCATCATTCACCACCCTCTTTATTCTGATATCATAAACAACATCCCTTCCGGCTAATGGATGATTGAAATCAACTATAACTCTTCCGCCAGATACGGTTTTTACTATTCCTATTAAACCATCAAAACTTACCTGTAATCCTGGAAATGGCTTAATATTTTGTTTACTGAATATAGATATAGAAACGAGCTTCATTAATTTCGGATCTTTCTTTCCAAAAGCCTTTTCTGCGCTTAGCTCAATAGTATAATTTTTGCATTCTTTTCCTTCTAAAAATTCATCCAATCCCTTTACTAGAATATTGTTTCCGACACAAACAACCTTGCTGCTATACTTTAATTTATCATTATAAACATTATTTTTCTTAGCATCTTCAGCATTCGTAAGATCAAATATTTCATTAGTTTCTTTTAATCTTCCCATATATTCTATTTCCACAAAATCTCCTTTTTTAATCATACTTTTAACTCTTATAGACTCGTATTTAAATATTATCCTTTAAGAAATAAGATTATTTAATTATTCTTCCTTCGTAATCCAATTGTGCAAGGCCTTCTAAATCCAAATCTTTATAAACAAAATCCAAAACAATCAAATTATGACTGTAAAGCCAATCTCAATTGGTGAGGCAAAAGAAGGTAAATACATCATTGTTGACGGTGTTGCTTGTGTAGTGAAGAGCGTACAGCGTTCTAAACCAGGTAAACACGGCCACGCAAAATGTAGAATAGAAGCTGTTGGTTTAATAGATGGTCAGAAAAGAATTTTTGTAAAACCAGCTCATGATCAGATTGAAAGTCCGATAGTTGAGAAAAAGACAGCCCAAGTTTTATCAATTAAAGGCGATTTAGCTAATGTGATGGATATGGAATCTTATGAAACATTCGATTTGAAAATTCCTGAAGAATTAAAAGATCAGGTAAAAGAAAACACACAGGTTTTATATTGGATTATCATTAATGATAAAATGATGAAGCAGGTTAAAACGTCAGATAAAGAATAAAAATGGTAAAATTTCCTGAAGCAACTCAAAGATTGTTTAAGAATGTATTCGTCTGTAGACGGTGTAAATCTAAAATAAGATCCACTCCGCATAAAATTCTCCATAAAGAAGTAAAATGCAGAAGATGCAGTGGAAGAGCATTTAGACCAATGCGTAAGGTGAAGTCTGTCGCAAAGTAAAATGAACCTAGATTTACTATTCGTAATTATATTTTATGGTCTTATCTTGTTCTTTTTCTTCAAAAAAAGAGAAAAATTTCAGGTTCAAGGAAAGATATTTGCCCTCTATAGAACCAAACTAGGAATAAGATTAATGGACAAAATAGCAAAATTTACCCCGCGATTGCTTCATTTTTTAGCTTATCTGTCTATTTTAGCAGGTTTTGTGGGGATGTTATTCATATTTTATTTCTTAATAAGAGGAACTCTGCAATTGATATTTGTTCCCCAGGCAATTCCTGCAGTAGCTCCTGTCTTGCCAGGAATAAAAGTTCTGCCAGGTCTTCCTGTTTTGTCTTTCTGGCACTGGATTATATCTATATTTATAGTGGCCGTTGTTCACGAATTCTCTCACGGTGTATTTGCTAGACTGCATAATATCAATATAAAAAGCTCAGGATTTGCATTTTTAGGTCCTATTCTGGCAGCTTTTGTTGAACCTGATGAAAAAGAATTAGCTAAGAAAACAAAGAAAGCACAGTTGGCAGTTTTCTCAGCCGGTCCATTTTCAAATGTTATAATGGCCTTAATATTCATTGTTATCATGAATTTTATTGCAATGCCTATTTACAATTCTGTCTATGAAGCTAATGGCATCAAAGTTGGAAAAACAATCGAAGATTATCCGGCCCATGAACAAAATATTCAAGCACCGTTCATAATAAAAAGCATAAATAATCTTAAAACTCTTGACTTTAATGATTTTATTAATTCAACAAAAAATCTAAAACCAGGTGATACAATTTATCTTGAAACCGATAAAGGAAATTATACTTTGATTGCTTCTTCCAATCCAGAAAATAAAAGTAAAGCCTTTATTGGAATAACCAATTTTGATCCAGAAATTAAGCTCAGAAATAATATCAAGGAAAAATATGGAGAAAAACTGCCTAAAGTTTATTCATGGATTCATATGCTGATATTCTGGTTGATTATAGTTAATTTAGGTGTAGGTTTATTCAATCTTCTTCCTCTTGGACCGATAGATGGTGGAAGAATGTTTTTCACAGCTTTGCTGGCGATATTCAAAAATGCCGAAAAAGCAAAGAAAATATGGAGTTTAATTTCTTTATTCTGCTTGCTATTGATTTTCATAAATTTAGTTCCTTATCTATGGAAATTATTGCTCTTCATAATTAAACCATTTATATTGTTTTTTGGAATATAAAATGCTCGTGGATGTACACTGTCACCTAAATTTTGAAAATTTCGATCATGATAGGGATATGGTTATTCAGAATGCCCTGAAAACAGGTTTAAGCACAATTATTAATAGTGGTACAAATTATAAGGAAAACCAAGAAACATTAAATTTAGCATTAAAGTATCCAAATATAATAAAAGCAAGTCTTGGTTTGTACCCCACACATGCATCAAAGTTATCAGACGAAGAATTAGAAAAAGAACTGGAGTTTATAAAATCAAATAAAGACAAGATTATTGCAGTCGGTGAAGTTGGTCTGGATTTTAAATCCGAAGATGATTATAGCAAGCAAAAAACAGCTTTCTTAAAAGTAATCGAAATGTCTGAAAAAATTGATAAACCTTTAATTATTCATAGCAGACAAGCAGAAAAAGAGGTAGTAGAAATGCTTGAATCAACTAAATTAAAGAAAATTAATTTTCATTGTTTTATGGGTAGTTTTAAGTTAGTAAAAAGAATAATAGATAAAGGCTGGTGCTTATCCATACCACCAATAATCCTAAGAAGCCTGCATTTCCAGGGCGTTGTTAATCTAGTACCAGTAACAAGTCTTCTAACAGAAACTGATTCTCCTTTTCTATCACCACCTCCAAAATTAAGAAATGAGCCTTCGAATGTTAAATTAGTTGTTCAAAAAATTTCAGAATTAAAAAATATGAATTTTGAAGAGACAAAAAAGAATATTTTTTCTAATTTTCAGAAAATTTTCCTTAAAAAATAAAATAGAAAAGTATTTAAGCAAATAAATCACCGATTTTTTAGTAAAAACAGTCAAAAGTTTTTACGAAATCATAATGTGAGGTGAATGTTATGGCCAAAAGAAAAAGAGCAGCCGCTCGCAATGAGCGAAGAAGAAAGAGAAGATAAATTTTTAAACTCTTTCTTATTTTTTTCTTTTATGCAACAAGATTAAAAAATTAAATGTTTAAAATTCTCCCATCATAGCTTGGATTAACTAAAATAGTTCTTCCGATCTTATCCCTTCTTCCAAAGCATTCATGAATATGGCCGCAAACATGTAAAACCGGTTTTAATCTCACTATTGCTTTATTTATTGACATATTGCCAACATGTCCAAAACCAGGAATATAATCTAATTTCGTATTCCTTGGTGGAGCATGGGTTACAGTAATCAGTTTCTTTCCCACGCTTAATCTATTTTTAAGCTTATCAAAATACCTCTCTAAATTTTCATCTCGAATAGAAAATCCGTCTCCACCATATCCAACAAAAACAAAATCATCAAAACTAGTAGGTCTTTTGTGAATGCCAATTACACCAGAATATTTTTTTCCTAGTCTGCTTATCTGCTCTTCAGTTTCATGATTTCCATGAATGATAAGTATCTTCTTTTTTGCTTTAAGAAGTATTTTGATTGATTCATCTAATCCGCCACCAAAGAATGAAAGATCGCCGGAACATAAAAGTATATCAGTATTTTTAGATTTTCTAACTATTCCTTTAAGCACAGCTTTATCAGAATGTACATCTGTAAACGCAAGTATTTTCATGGTTTAAAATTAAAGAGATAGGTTTTTATATCTTATTGTACATTATGTTAGCAATGAGCAATAGCGAACTTCTAATTGTTGGGTTAGATCCTGGGATAACTACAGGATATGCTGTCCTGAATATTAAAGGCGAACTAATCAGGCTAAAAAGCTCAAAGAAACTCACAATCAGCAGTATTATAGATGAAATAATCAATGACGGCAAGGTTGTTATGGTAGGCACAGATGTGAAATATGTGCCAAAATACATCGAAAAATTTGCTTCTAAGTTTAATGCTAAAATCATTCATCCGGATTACGATATGAAAGTAGGATTTAAAACAAGGTTGACAGAAAATTTTAAGGTCAAAGATGCTCATCAGCGCGATTCTTTGGCAGCAGCTATTTATGCTTTCAAAGAGATACAGCCATTAATGAAAAGAGTCGATGAAGTGCTTAAGAAGGAGGGAAAAGAGCATATCTTAGACAGAGTTAAAGAGCATGTTATTAGTGGTTTAAGCATATCTGATTCAATTAACCGATTAGAAACCAAACCTTCTGAAGAAGAGAAACCTAGGAAAAGAATAAAGTCAAAGATTAAAAAATCTTATAGAATATTCGAAGAAAATTTAATATTAAAGAGAAGGAATGAGGAGTTAATCAATGAAATTAGGTTATTAAATAATAAGATAGATAATCTGGAAAATTCTATCAGAAAGACAGTCGGAGAAAAAACAAAAGAAATCATAGAACTAAAAGATAAGAAGATATTAATACTAAACAAGCAAATTGAAAATTATAAGAAAGAAATAAATCTACTTAATGAAGAGATAAAAGATACTAAAGAATTATTTATATTATCAAAAAATAAACTAATTATTAAAAAGTACAAAGCATTAGGCTGGCATGAATTTGAAAATGAAAAATATATCGATAATATAATTTACGTTGATGATATATCTATATTCTCAGAAAAAACACTCGGTTTTTTCAAAAATAAAGTAACAACGATAATATTCAACAGAGGGGGTAATGATGTTACAAGAAGGCCATTTAATTTCATTGATAAAAATAAATTAAATATAATTGAAAGAGAAGATTTTATTCTAGCAGATAGGGATGAGATAGAAAAAGAAAAGAGTAGAGCTGATATACTCTACAAAATAATAGAGGAGTATAAAGAGGATCGAAAATCTAGTCTCCTAAATAACCCCTCATAAATCCACCTTCCTCACTGCTTATCTCATCATCCTCTTCTAAGTCTTCTAATCTTTCCTTTGAATATATGTCATCTTCGTCTAAAGGCAATCTTCTCAAAGCCTCGCCTGCCAGTTCCTCAATGTATTCAACTTCTACATCCATAATGATCACCCCTTATAGTTCCAACTAAGATGGAAGGTTGTTGATTAATCCTTCAAGCCACTAACCCTCAATATGGTACTAATACAAACTTATTTATAAACAAGAGCATAGGACTTGAGAAGTGATTATTGTTTGTAAAATATATACTGAAGCAAATATTTTATTTTAAATACACGGTTTTGTTGGTAAATTATGGATTCGGAAAAAAAGATAACATTTATTCATGTAATAAGCTTGATTATTGTGATCTTGCTGCCAACATTGTTTATATACCAAAATAAAATAGATGCGCAGTATCCGTGCTGCACCATAGCGTCCGATGGCTGGTACACAATATCCTATGTAGAAGGTATGTTGGACGGCACCGAACCACATCAACAACCCAAATTTTTACATTTTTCTGATAAGCAACTTTACACCAATCAACCACCTTTATTACACATAGTGTCATCAATTTTTACCAAGATCTTAGACCTTAGGTCTTTTAGTGCTGTTTATATCTTATCTATGTTTAATCTTATATTTTTAATAATAATCATGTTCTTGTTTATTAGAAGATACGATAAGAATCTAGCATATCTTTCAATTCCAATATTTGGGTTTTTTGCAGTGAAGCCGTTTAATTCAATATTTTACCATGGCCAATTTTATGACATTATCGGGACCCTATTTCTAATTTCTTTTTTATTTCTGATCTATTATATAAGAACCACAGAATATGCAGATAAAAGTAAAATATTCACATTGTTCTTAATTACTTTATCAGCATTAATTATTACCCATCTAGAATTTATATACTTATTTATAATTGCGTCAAGCTTTCTGTTTATTGATTACTTGTACAACAATAAAAAAATTAGTTTAAAATACCTTATAATATTCATTGTCTCTTCTATTGCAGCGGTTTTGATTAATTTAGATGCATTCTATAGAATTATAATATTATTTCCAGGCTCAAGTTTTTTTCTTTTATCCGAATTACCGCAGCTTTTCGGACAAGATACACCAAGCTTATTTATATTTGGCATATTTGTTCCATTAATAGTTATAGGATTAATCTCCTTTATTTATAAGTTATTTAAAACAAAATTCGATTTCTTTGTTTATTCCATAATCTTATTATTTCTATTAAGTTTCAGTTCTTATATCGGCTTCGCAAGATATGCTGAAATAAGGTTATTCTGGCCAGTATTATTAGCCCCCTTAGTTGGTAGCCCTTTGAAATTTCTGATATCATTGATTAAGAATGGGGAGAATAGAATATTTTTCACAAAGTACTGTAGTCTATTTATAATCATACTAATATTGATTCCACTGACATTAGTTAGCTATCCAAAGTATGGTCCTGAAACAGAAAAAAATCTTTGGGACGGAATATTTTGGATAAGGGAAAAAACACCACAAAATTCAAGTGTTTTATTTTTAATTACAGATACACAGATTTGGACACGCATATTTTGGTATTCGAAAAGACCGTCATATACCAAGGGTATCCAGGACATTCTTAATAATAATCAATCGCTTATTAACAATAGTTACGAATACTTATTCATCCAAGGTTACGAAAAAGAAGGATTTCTAAAATATAAACTATCACAGATTTTTGCCGAGAAACCATTGTGTCATATGAATTACGTGTTTTTTAAAACAGACTATAATGTGTATGATTTTTTCAGAATATATAAATCAGATTATGTATATAATGAAATTTTAAACAATACAAATTTTAAGTTAGAATTTAACAACAGCAGGATTTATATATTTTCACAAAATGAAACTTGCAGATAAGATAAGTAAGGAACACAAAGGCATATTTATATTTGCACTAGTCTCTTTTGCAGTAATACTGTTAATATTTTATAAAGGAAAAAATATATTTCTAATATTGAAGCTATTTTTTGTTCTAATCTACCTATTTATGCTACCAGGTTATTTATTGCTTAATTTATTGCTCAAAAATATGAGATTAGAAGAGAAGTTAGCATTAGCTTATCCTTTAGGGCTCGCCATTATCGGAACAATCTCTTACATCTTATTAATATTAAATCTCAATTTAAATACAATATTGCTGTTGCCGGCTGCAGTTATTATAGTAACCTGTATTAAGCTGTTTAAAGCCTAAAAATCATCTAATCTCTTGTAACCCCATTCTACAACAGTAGATCTTCCGGGCTGTCCTCTGTTGACCACCCTTAATGAAATAAATTTTCCTCTCTCTAAGTTCTTCAGTTTTCTCTGATAGCTGGCATAAGATTGTTTTCCATCTAATTTTTTGTATAAGTCAAATATCTCCATTGAAGTCTTTCCACTATTATCCCTTATTGTGTTTAATATCATATTCTCATCTTCATCTAGATTTGAAGTGCTTTTTATCTGAAAATTCTTTAATTTCTTGATTGCACCTTCAGCATCTTCCATTGTTATTTTCTTAGAAGATCTATTTTCAGATAATTCACCAGCTTCTTTTAATAAAAATAATCCCAATCTTATATCACCAGCTTCATAAGTTTTCTCAGATATTAAATCAAGGACTTCATTATCGATTGTATTATGAACAAAAGCATACTCTATTCTTTGTTTTAAAATTCCTTTAGTTTCTTCTAAGTTATAAGATTTAAATTCAAGCATGTCAGGAGTTAACCTTGACCTTACTCTATTATCCAATTCAGCTATCCACTCTCCACTGTTTGTTATGAGGATTATTGATTTTCTGACAAATTCATCGCATAGGCTATAGACTAAATTATTATCAATTAGTTTATCAGCTTCATCCAATACAATTACAGCGCTCTTTTTATTTATTGTTTTGGCTACTTCTTTGAATAATTCAGCTGTATCTTTGTCATGTACAAATTTATATCCAATCTGATCACAAATATCTAGAGCTATTTTATAAGGAGTATCTTTCTTCCAGCAGTTCACATATATTGTTTCTATTTCATCAGTTTCTTTGTTTAACTCATTTAATATATATCTTACAGCAACAGTTTTTCCAATTCCAGGACTTCCAAAAATAAATAAGTTCTTTCCACTTCTCTTTTGAAATAACGGCTTTATACAAATAGCTATATATTGTTGTTGATTTTCTCTATATTTTATTATTGGTGGAGTAAATTCAGGATCTAAAGCTAAAGAATCTAAGAAAATGCTTTCCCCATCTTTTAACATACCCTTGAATAAAGCCATAATTCAAAAGGTAATTCTGATAAATATAAACTTTACTAAAAAAGATAAAAAATAAAAAATTAGATTGGATTAAGTACTCTTATATCCAACCCAAGCTGTAACTACCCCAATTAATAAGTGTAGTGCATTATCTGCTGTATTCAACATCAATAAATCCACTAAGAATCCTACACCTAAAAATCCTAGCACTCCAACAAGCAGATAGACTATTCCAAATGTCTTATTGTATGTTCCTGCGTATGCTCCTGCGCTAGTTAATCCAGCGAGTAAAGCTAGAAAACCAGATATTAAATGAATCCACGTATGTGTACTATTCGCCTCAAAAATACCCAGAAGCGGACTTTCCATGAAAAAACCTAGAAGTCCCACTAAAAGAAGTATAACTCCTAACCAAGTTGCAAAACCTTTTTGCGAAATGCTAACCACCCATATTTTATACTGTTTTAAACAATATCTTAATATATAAATATGATTAACTACTGATTAGAAATATAAAAAAAGAAAAAATAAATTAACAAGCACCGTTACTGCATGTTACATTACAATTCACATCTGTATTCAATGGCGCATAATCGGTTAATAAGCTACCACAATGATATTCTTTTAACACTGTTGTACTGACACAAAAATCTGTTAGACTATATGGAATGCTTTCATCGTCTCCAGATACAGTGCCTTGTACACCTTGATTAAAACCATCACTATCACTACAGTTATCTCTAGGACTTTCATCATTGTCAGAGAAGCTTGTACATTTACTGTCCTTACCATTGGATAATCCATAATCTATATGCGTATCACCATCATTGTCTAATAAATCATCACATTGTCCGTCTATTTCACTTGAATCAGTTGCACTTGTACATCCAGGGTCTCCATTTGTCAATCTAAAATCAGCTAATGTATCAGCATCATTGCTCTGATCTAATCCATTGTCGCATACTAAAGAAGTGCTTGTCTCTGTGTTATCGCTCAAACCTGAACATCCAGGATCTGCCGGATAATCCACTAGTCCATCATTATCATCATCTAAATTATTATTGCATTTCTTTGGTGCTGCTAGAACAATTATTGCTAGAACAAAAATCAGCACAATTATAGATAAAATACTTGCAAATTTTGCACTTTTATTCAATTAAATCACCTCAATGCAATTTACAATATTTAGCTTAATAAATATGATTGACCACTAACTAGATATGGTTATATCTCCTCTATTCCATCTTTTGTTAAAGCAACAAACCTTATTCCTATTCCAAGCTGCAATAAAGCTGCCATCAAAGCCATATGTTCTTTTCCAGTACCGGATATAAAATTGACAGCTACCTCTGTTCC
>CAYIFT010000005.1:0-10921 GCA_964362765.1 Candidatus Woesearchaeota archaeon
AGATTAAATCATAGAAAAGAAGAGATGTTTATACAAGAAGTAGATACGAAAATTTTAGATATAGAAGAGAAATATTATAGAATAAAACAGGACATAAAGAAGAGAATTCTTTAAAATAATATACTCAAAAGAATAAGTGGAATAAAGTTGTTAGCCCTGTAAATATAAACCCGCCAGTTAAACTATTAACTAATATTACTAAGATTATTATTAAAGCCCTGCCTAAACATAATGCAATCTCTCTAAATACAAGATATCCAACTAGATTCTTCTTTAAGCCTTTTTCATAGGTTTTAGTTGTAAATGGAATATCTACCATCACTGAAAGAATAGCTGATATGAGAGTCATTAATGAGACAAAGAAAACTGTTTTAAATATTGGTCTGATAAACCATGTTATTGAATATAGAATTGCTCCTAATCTTAACAATAAACTCTTGCCTTTTGTATCTGTAATCTTACCAAAATTATATGCTGAAAATATGGCAATAATAGATGATATTGTAATAAGGAAACCTAAACTAACATATGTTTTAAGTATTAAAAATAAAAATATTGGCCATAGTATGCCTTCAGCAACTAGACGAGCACCGTATGCAATAAAGTTTATTAAATCTGAAAAATGTGCTTTTTCAAAAATATACTTGTATGAGAATTTTGCTTTTTCATGAATTTCTTTTGAGAAAAATAATGGAATTGTACATAAAATTAATAATATGTTTACAACCCAAAATAACATAGTGAAGTTATATAATGTTAATACTAAGCCACCAACAAATGGTCCAATCAGACTTACAAATATTGTTGAATAAAACATAAATCCTACTTCTTCTCCACGATGCTTTCTATCTGAAACTTTTGCAAAGTCTGTATGAAGTGAAATCCAAAAGATAGAGTCTGCTAATCCTATCAGAACTGCTGGTATAGCAAAATGAATTGAAGTTGTTTTCAATGAATTTAAAACATAATAGAATACGATGTAAAATGGGATACTTAGAAAAATCGCTTTCTTAAATCCTATCTTAGATGATATTTTTGCTGTAATCGGAGATGTGATTCCAAAAATTACTGCATAAATAAGATAAAAAATTAAAGTTTTATTAATAGGATAATTTAAAATTTTAATAAAATAAAGAGGAATAAATATTCCAATCATACTCAAGGCTAGATCTCTTAATGCTAGAGTAAGGTATACCGCTCTTAATTCTCTGTTCAATAAAAATTTCAGGATGTGAAAATGTGGTGGATGCATATAATCTTATTTTTATGAAAATATTTAAATTTAACCATTTAAGCATAAACTGTAATACTTGCAGATCCTGCTTGTGAACCTACTCCCGGTATATTTTCTGTTCCTATAGCTGTAATTGTATTTGCTCCAGAAGGCCAAGGGTTAGTATTCATATTACATGAATATGGAGAACTTGTATCAGTACATCTTAATTGACCATTATGATAGAACTGCATCTGGGTTATTGGTTCTGATGCTATTGCGGTAACTGTAATCTGACCTGATACTGCTGCTCCATTAGCAGGATTTGTAATCGTAATTGTTGGAGGCATGTTTACATTTACTAAAATTGTATGATTACCTTGATTATTAGATAGATCATAAGCTACCGCTCTTAATTGATACAGCCCTGTTGATTCTCCCAAATGATTCCATGATAACTGATAAGGATAAGTTGTATCTACTCCGAAAAATACAAAATTGGAGCCTCCTTGAGGGGCTTTATATCCTGAAACATTACTTATTGCTAAATTATCTGATGCACTAATTGATACTGTTGTTGGAGTGACTCCTAATACTACTGCATTGTTTAACGGGGAAGTAATTGTAACTATAGGTGGTATATTATCAATTGGGGTTCCTATGTAGACTGTTTTATTTTCTGGAGCAAATGCGCATAAGCCTGCTTGATTACAAAATTTTACATTCCATTGAACAACCGAAGGTAAAGGTAAATTTGATAAATTAAATGAAACTAGACTAGTTTGTCCTGAAGTCGTTTGTGAAGCTGCTGATGACCATTGGGTATTTCCTAAAGGTGATGTTATCATTCTATATAGTGTTGCGGTTGTTAAATCAGTAACGCTACTTCCTAATGAATAAAGTAAAACTGATGGAACATTGAATATTGCATAATTTGCAGGTTGAGTTAACTGAACTGATGGTGGTATAGGTGATGATCCTCCTGGCGTGCTACCTGGATTTGGTGGAGGCGTTGCGCTTACTAACGTTTCATTAGGAAGTTCGTACAGCCACCAGCCTGTTGGTTTCCATACTTTTAAATGAGACGCATTTACTGGTAAATTATTATAATCTGTAAATATAAAATTAGTATAAGTACCTCTTGGATCTACCATGATATAATCATTTGAAACCACCATATCTGCCCTATAACCTGTAGAAGTTGGTATTCCATTAGTATTTACTAATAGAGAACCTGCAAAAAGGTTGCTGTTTGTATTTATTGCTATCCATCCATTTTTTGGAATATAATAATTTACTCCACCAAGATTTACAGTCCATGTTTGTGATTGATGCCTATTAATGTATAATTCTAATCCATTAAAATATTTTATAAATAATCTTACATTGTAAAAATCTATACTTTCTTTTAAAGCCTGATTTAAATCTACTAAATTTCCTGTAGTATTTAGATATTCAATTTCTTGTACAGTTGAATATGAATAATCTTTTTGAACAGCATAGGTTCTATAATAGCTCTTAACCATATGATTAAATACTTTTGTTATAGATGGCCATTGAGATTGCTGCATTACAAGTAAATAAAATGTTGAGAACCAAGTAGCATGTCCAAAAGCAAGCAAAGTTGCTATATATTTATCTCTATCAAATGTATCAAGATCAATTGGAATTTCATTTGATGGATCTGGGGTTGATACCCATCTACTTTCTATACCCATTCCCTGGTTCATCATCAGTTGATTAACATATTTTAATTCGAAATTTGGTATTATTGGTACATCTTCTCTACCAGTTATTTCGCTTTCTACACCATCTGTATAACCAGCCTGTAATCTATCTGTCTGCATCGCATCTTGTCCACCTTCACCAACAACAGGTCCTTGATATGCATTTCTTATGAATTTATGTAAATTAATTATATGCTGAAATCCATCTTTAATCGATCTTGAGTTCGGGTTAACTGGATTAAAATCTATCAATGGTTTGAAATAAGATTTAGGACTTACATCTACATAAACAGCATCTAGATTAAATGCGTTTTCAATTAAAGGCGTATCTTGCTGGGCATGATAAATTGTTTTGTCTGAAGCAATTTGAAAATGTTGGCTACAGTTAATATCATTCCAAACATACATATAACCGCCGGTTTCATTTTTAGCTAAATGAGCAATATTCCAAGAAGGACTATTAATATACATATCAACATACTGATGATAAGGCGCAACTAGATAATTATAAGTTTTAGATGTATTAATTAAGTTCGACATTCCAGCATTTCCACCTGCCCATGAATATTGAAGTGCTGGAAAATGCATTGGTAACTGTGAACCGCAACTTATATTTATAATATAGTTACTCCATCCATACAAAATATATAATATTTTTTCTAATCCGTATGCATTAGCAACATCTAATAAATATTTGTGTTTATTGAAGGTTGTATTTCCAGGTAGACCTTGTTTAATGGCAAAAACAGATGTATCTAAAATAGCTCTTCTTTTTAGATCTTGTAGATATGGTGAAGGAGTTCTATTATAATAATTAATAAAAAGATCTTCTACATCTTTACTCACTGTAAGATAAACGGATTCATCTAATCTATTAAATACATTATTAAGACCATACGTATATGTTAAAAGAAATCCATTATTGAAAGAATTTGTGAAATACTGTGAAATTCCTTTACTATGCCACGGCCAATTGTTAAGATTACTCTTTATCCAATCAACCATTACTGAATAAAATAATTTATTATTTCCTGGACCAGCAACAGTTATAGGTATGGATTCCATATAGCTAATATTAACTGGTTTAGGATTCCATAATAAAATATTTGGGAATTGCGCCCTCTCAGTAGATATACCAGCATAATTTCCAAAAGGAGATAAATCATTATCAATTTTATGAATTCTAATAAATAATGTTTTGCCATTTATTCCTATATCATACTGTTTTTCTGTTGATTTTCCTTGATAAGTTTCATTATAGTATAAACTTACGATATTATTCGGCCATAAGAAATGTTGGAAATTTATATTTGCTGTCCAAGGAACATTCCATACAAATTCGCCCGTTAGATTACGATATAAAGTACCTGCACCTGCAAGCGGATAGAACTCAAGATTATAAACAGGAATTATTGCTTTTATCCATAAAATTCCTTTTTGTACTTCTTGATCTGAAACATTAATTGTATAAAACATAGCATTTACTCTTGAACCATCAGGAGTATATATAAAAAGATATAAATTTTTATATGGATCAAATCTGACATAATTAAAACCAGAAATACCTGCACCGACCGGAGCTAATGAACCTGATAAATTAAAGGGTATTGATGCTACAATATTTTGAGAAGTTGGTGGAAATTTAGGAATAATTTCTTCAAATTCTAATTCTGGTAGTGTTTCTTCTATTAAATTTTTGGTTCTTACAGCACTACCTGTAATATCTTTATAGAATAAATTACTATATAAAAAACCTGCAATGATTAATATTGCAAATGCATAAAGTAATATAGTAAAATCTCTTTTTTTATTCATTATAACATCTATTCAATAACCATAAATCTCTAGTTATAATACTTACCTTATTTTTAAATATATTCTATAGTATATAAATTTATTTAAATAGTTACTATCCTAAAGTGGATATATGAATGGTTTAATCAAGATTGTGATAGGATTATTGGTATTAATTTTGGCCTTATATTTACTTACATTTAGAAGCTGGTTAAATGCATTTACAACAATAATACGGGGTGGAATAATCGGCTTATTAATATTAGTCACTCTAGCTTTAATTCTTTTAGGCTTTAGCGAATTAAAAGAATAATACTTATCATGTTTGGGGACAAAATTTATTAGTCTTTAATTATAAGCAGGTATTATGAGATTTAGCCAGGAAATTATAAATGAGTATGTTAAGAAATATTTTCCTAAAGCTTTAAGACTAGATTTTATTGGATCAAGCTCTGATTTCTTTGTTGGAAGATTTAATTACCCTAATGTATTTGTTGGTATATTAGCACCACCAGAGCATAATAGTGAAGCTGATAAGATGAGCATGCCTGAACATTGGTTTAAGAATAAATTTACAGCTGATGATATATTAATGAACAGGTCTAAATTAATTTATTCGAGGATTAAGAGTGAAATTAAGATAAAAGAATCAAGATTAATTGATACAATGCAGGAAGTTTCGATGGCTAAGAATTCTGTTGATGTGGAATTTATTTTAAAAAGACAACCAAAATTAACAATAAAGTTAGATAAATATGTTCCACCTATAGGAAATCCTGCTCCTTTAATTAAAGCTGAGATACAGGATAATGTTAAAGTTGATCATAAAGTTGATTATTTTATTTCTGATTATGATTTAAAGGCTCAAGAAGCGTTAATTGAGTTACATAAAAGTGGAATTAATATTAGTTATATGATAAGAATATTATCTGCTGGGTTATTAGGAACAAAAATTCAGAGAAAATTAGTGCCAACAAGATGGAGCGTAACTGCTGTAGATAGTCAAATATCAGACAGATTAATCAAAAGGGTTAAGAATTATAATTGGATAAATGAATTTCAGGTATATTATTCTGAATATTTAGGAAATCATTTTGAGGTATTATTAATTCCAAAAGAATTTGGATTTGAGGTAATTGAGACTTTAAGCAATAATTATAGTAAACACTGGCATGATTACGAGACTCATTTTGGAAGAAAAAAATATGCTGACGGTGTCACTGGATTTTATTATGCTGGAAGATTAGCCTGTGCAGAGTATTTAGGTAATATAAAAAGGCAGGCTTCTGTAGTAATATTCAGAACAATTAAGCCAAGCTACAATATTCCTTTGGGTGTCGGAATACTAAGAGAAACTGTGAGGGATGCCTTTAAACATAAATTAAGAAGATTTGGTAATTTAAATGACGCATTAAATGATATTGGATTAAGGGTAAATACTAAAAAATTAACTGAAAACAGTGTTTTGATTAAGCATTATAAAGAACAAGCTAGATTAATTGATTTCTAAAACAATAAATTTAAATAACTTCATTAATCAATTTTGAATATGGCGCTTATAACGATTAGAGAAATTATCGATATGGTAATAATGACTGTAATTCTCGGATATATTTTCATGGATTATATAAAAAGACCTAAAACAGAATATGATGTTATTGGTTATAAAAGTGGGTTTGATTTTGAAGATTTTAAATTAGCTATGCTAATAACAGCACCAGGAATAATATTTCATGAATTATCACATAAATTCGTTGCTTTAGCATTTGGTTTAATAGCAACATTCCATGCATCTTTTTTTGGATTATCCTTAGGATTATTATTAAAATTATTCCATAGCCCTTTCATAATATTTGCGCCCGGATTTGTTGAAATAAATGGTCCTGCATCAAACATAATATCGGCAGTAATATCTTTTGCAGGTCCTTTTATAAATTTAGTTTTATTTGTAACAGGATGGTGTATACTAAATTATAAGAAAAAATTAACAAAAAAAGAAGCTATGATATGGTATATGACCAAACAGATCAATTTATTTTTATTTATTTTTAATATGTTACCGATACCGCCCTTGGATGGAAGTAAGGTATTTTTTAATTTAATTAATGCTATCTTCTAAATAATTTTCTCTTTACTCTTCTTAATAAACTTAATTTTTCTTTCTTTACGGCAGGTGGTTGTATAACTTGTATTGCTATTTTTTGCGGTTTAAGAACTGGTTTATGTTGAGGTAATTTTTTTATCTTTTTCTTCTTAAATTTCTTAATCTTTGGTATTTTAATTATCCTTTCCTTTCCGACTTTTTTCTTTTCCTTTATCTTTACTTTAGCCTTTAATTTAATTTCAAGCTGCATTAGTTCATTAATATCTTCTTCCAATCTTTTGATTTCATTTTTTATACTTTCAATTCTTTTTACTCTATCTTCTTGTTCGAGCAGCTTACTGCATTCAGGGCATTTGAATTCAGATTCGAGAGCTTGTTCATTGCTTAATCTGATACAGTTACTAGGGCACTTAAAGAAGGCGGTATTCTGTTCTTGATTCATTGTGACAAGGAGCCTGCTTATCCTTTGCTTTTTATTATCGACCAGGAGATTTCTGGCTTTATTTGTATTGAAAGTCCAAAAGTAGATATACCATCCCTTTTTGTTGTCTTTTTTTCTTGTATAAGAAACAAGATCCTTTTCATTTAACCTGTAGAGAATGTTCCTGACCTCGTTAATGGTTATATTTAACTTTTCAGCTATTTTGAACTCGCTAACATTTTCCTTATCTTTTATTAAAAGAACAAGAGAGACAGCATCTGAACCTACAAGCTCTGTTATCAATTCTTTTACCACATCATCAGGCAATTTCATGTGATTATTCTTTTTGAGTGATTTTATTTAAAATACTTTCCTCAAAAATTAAGGTGTTTTTACTTATATGATAAGTATTCTACTTATATGATAAGAAACAGAAAGGTTTAAAAATAAGCTTATACTTACATAATAAGTTAAATTTTATATGCATAAAGCCTGGTTTACCTAATTAACTTACATGATGAGAAATAGTGCGGTTGCAGAAGATAGGGAATTTTTAGAGGGATTAGAAAGAGAGGATCTTATTTTCTTGATCAGGAAGATTAAGAACTACAAGAACATTTCCGTTGATGAGCTAAGAGATCTGTTAAGGCAGGATGAAAAAGAGATTCAGATACCGAGCTTTATTTTTGTGAAGGAACTTGGGGCTCTTGAAATTATTGTGAAGTATCTGAAAGAAGATCTTAAATTAAACTTTCATAAAATTGCTGTTACTTTAAACAGAGATGACAGAACAGTATGGGCTACTTACCATCATTCTTTGAAAAAACTCAGGTCTAGATTTATGTATAAGAAAAGCGAGATAACCATCCCTGTCTCTATTATCAGGAATCGTGAATTGAGTGTGCTAGAGAATATTGTGAAATATCTGAAAGAAGAGCTCGGGATGAAATATCATGAGATTGCAGAATTACTTAATAGGGATGATAGAACTATATGGACAACATATCATAGAGTTAAGGAGAAAAAAGTATGAAATTATCTGATCTGATGAGGGATTTCGCAATAATTGCATTGTTTTTAATAATTGTAATGATCATGTTTATATTGCAATATGCTTCATCAAGCATTCAGAGAGAATTTAATCAGAAGATTACATCAGACAGTTTAAGCGGCAGAGTAGTTGAGATAGGCGGACCTGCTCAGCCATCGCAACCATCTCCACCACAAACTCCACCAACACAGCCATCACCTCCGCCATCAGGTGTTGTTATCATAGGAAATAAAACTTCAGAGGTACCTCCAGTAGAACCTCCGCCACCGCCATTGACAAATGAAAATTTGAAATGCTGGAATTTGGCTGGAATAAGATATGATGACATACGAATAATTAAGAATGTTCTTTCTGGAATAAAATGCGAAATTAAAAGAGAAAGAAAAAGCATAGATATTGGAATAAAGGATAATTGCCTTATTATAGATATAAATAGAGAAACTGTGACAAATTTATGTACAAAAGAGGAACAGCCACCAGAAATAAAGATAGAGATTCCCTCTGGAGGGGAAGGCGCAGGCGAAATAGTAGAAAAGAAGAACTATTACGGCTGGATTTTGTTTTTGCTATTCATATTAACTACAATATTTACATGGGGTAAATTTGAATTTAAAGATATAAAAGATAAAAGATTGAAGGAGGAATTTAAACATATTTTAGAGGATGTTGGAGGAGAAGTCCAAATCAAATATATCGAATTGCCTCCAAGATACAAAGGCTCTAAAGAATTTCCAAAGAAAGATGTTGCAGAAAAAATTGATGATGTACATAGAAGATTAATTGAAGAAAGGCCTATAGAAGAAAAAGAATTATTTATGAAACTTAAAATAAAACCTGAAGACTTTGCTGAATATATAAATAAATTTAATGAACTTGCCAGACAAACCAATGATCTTATATTAAATAATAACATAAAATTGGCTAGAAGAAAGTACCTTGAAGTATTTCCTGTGTACAGCAAACTTTACAATTCCTTGGATGATCAGAAAAGAAAAGAAATTCAGGATGTGATAAAATATTTGCATGATCAGATTAATATCATGGAGAAAAGCAGGAAGATTCGGCATTTGATTGAAGAAGCATATAGAGAAATAAAACAAAATAAAACAGAACCTCAAAACAAAGCAGAAGATTCAAAGAGTTATTCAACTGCAGGACTAAAAGATTTAAGTCAATTAAGGGACCTAATAGAAAGCCGAGAACATGAAGCAGCGGTGAAGTTATTTAATGAAATGTATGGCAAGATCAAAGCAATAAAAGATACTCCAGATATAAAATTTGAGACAGAGAAAAAAGATATACTTGATGAGATTGATTTAATCCATAAGAAATTAGAAGAAAAGTATGAAAGTATGGAAAAAGAAGAAGTTAAAGAATTAGAGAAAGAGCTAAATGAATTAAGAGATCTGATTAAAGAATCAAAGCACTCAGAAGCTTTAGAGAAATTCAGAAAGATATTCACTACTAGAAAATAATATGAAAAGGTTTATTAAATACACGAAAGATAGCTTAGGAGGGGTAAAAAATGGGGTTATTTAGTAGAAAAAAGAAAGAATTACCTGAAAGGAATTTGCCGGAATTTCCAAGATTTCCAGAAATGCCTTCTTATAATGAACAAAGAACAGTAGCACCTATGCCGACTTATGAACCTGAATTTAAACAAAAAGACGAGATTCCAGAAAGGAGACCTGAACCAGTGCAAAGACAGCCTGAGACACAGCCTATTCAGTCTATAAGAGAACCTGAAAGACCATCATGGACTGAACAAAGAAGAGCTGATATTCCTGTAAGAACAGAACCTTCTTATCAAAGATCAGATTATGGAAATGTAAGACCAGAATTTAGAGCGGAAGAAAGACCTTATAGAGTTGCAAGTCCTCCACCGATTACAAGATTTGAGCCTGATGTTTGGAAACCACCTAGGCAAGAAATCCCAGTAACAGAAACAAGACAGGAAGAAAGACAATTTTCAAGACCTGAACAAGTACAACAACAAGCTAATCAAGAAAAACCTGTTTTTGTAAAAATAGAACAATACAGAGAAGTGATGACGAGTATCGAGGTTTTGAAACAAAAGTTAAAAGAAGTTGAGTCCATTATAGAAAGATTAAGCCAGATAAGAACACAAGAACAGTCTGAGATAACCAGCTGCCAGGACAATGTAAATAAGATAAAAGAAAAATTAATTGATATCGATAAGAAGTTATTTGAGGTTTAATTTATGGATCATATACATACCAGAATAGATGAGCCTCTTGATTTAAGAAAAAAGATTTTGGAATCTGCTTTATACGCCACTGAGGTTCTTAAGTCAAGCAATGATTTTGTTAAATTCAATAATGATGGAAATTCATCTATGAATCAATTAAAAGATTCTTTAAAACAATTACGTGGAGAACTAGATAGGTTGCAAAATATTTTACCTTCTTTGCCTGATGAATTTAGAAGAATTCAATCAAAACCAAGAAGAATAGAGAATAGACCTGCACCTTTAAGAAAAGAAATTTCAACAAATGATCGAAATAATTTTGATAGAGAACTGCAGGAAATAAGAACAAAGATGGCTAAATTGATGATAAACAAATAAATCTTTTTTATTGAAAGTTTTAAT
>CAYIFT010000005.1:11021-21182 GCA_964362765.1 Candidatus Woesearchaeota archaeon
ATAAGCCTGCTATAAAACCGAAATATTTATATAGCAGATGTTATAATATTATAGCAGATGTTACAAAAATATAGCAGATATCGGATTATGCAGGAATTCTTTGATTTTCCTAGGGAGAGCTTTCAGATTAGGGGACTTTCTAGAAGAACGAAGATAGCACAACCTTCTGTAACAAACCACTTAAGAGCACTAGTAGAAGAAAACCTAATAATAAGGGAAAAGAAAGGTATTTATCCTGCATTTAAGGCTAACTTAGACAGCGACCTATTCAAAATATACAAGAAATTGAATTTGCTTATACGAATGCATCAGAGTGGGCTTATTAGTTATATATATGATTCTTGTCTACCAAACGTGATAATCTTATTTGGCTCAGCTTCAAAAGGAGAAGACTTAGATGAAAGCGATATTGATTTATTTGTTCTATCTAGAGAAAAAAAATTAGATTTTACAAAATATGAAAAATTATTAAATAGGGAAATAGCTTTATTTTTCGAGGAGAATTTTTCTAAGCTTAGTCCTGAACTTAAGAATAACATCCTAAATGGTATTATATTAAAAGGTTATCTAAAGGTATTTTAATGGAAATAATAAAGATTACCCCGGACAAAGAAAGAGCAAAAAGCATATTAAAGATGACTTGTTTAATAGAGGAGCGAATAAAAATACAAAACAAAGAGAAAATGGCTGCGCTTATAATTACAGATTACTATGAAATAATAAAAGAGCTTATAACTGCAATCCTATTAATTGATGGTTATAAAATATTAAGCCATAAAGATTTGATAGACTACCTTAAAGAAAAATATTTTGATAAATTTAATGCTTATGATGTCTCTGTTTTAGATGATTTAAGAATTTTGAGAAATAGAATTGCTTATGAGGGTTTCTTTGTTGAACCTTCGTATCTTGATCGAAATGAAACTGTATTTACTAAAATAATAAAAAAATTGAAAGAGTTAATAGAAAATAAATTAAAATAGAACAGGTTTTAAAATAATTGAAGAAGGTATAAAATATGCTTATGGAACCTAAACAATTAAAGGCTAAACTTAAGGTAGAAGCATCTAAAAACCCAGATAAGTATTATCCAACTCCAAAATTAAGGGAACTTGGATATACTAGAAAGAAATGCGATTGCGGTACCTATTTTTGGACTTTTGATAATTTAAGAAAAAAATGTGGAGATCCAAATTGTTCTGGTGGTTTTTTGTTTTTACAGAAAAAATACTCAAATATTAAAATGGACTATATAGCTGTTTGGAAAAACTTTTCTTTTTTGTTTAAAAAATTTGGCTATACCCCGATTAGTAGGTACCCTGTGGTAAGCCGGTGGAATCCCTCGACAAATTTCACAATTGCGTCCATAGCAGCTTTCCAACCGTATGTTGTTAGCGGAGAAGCTGAACCTCCCGCCAATCCGTTAGTTATCCCACAACTTTGTCTTAGATTTTCAGATATTGATGCAGTAGGATTAAGTGGACATATGGTTTTACTTTCGATGCTTGGGCAACATGCTTTCGTACCACCTAAATATTATGATATTAACAAATATTTTGAAGAGATACATACATGGTTGACTAAAAGTATGGGTATTAAAAAAGAAGATATAGCCTTCCATGAAGACGCGTGGGTTGGCGGTAATTCCTGTGGTCACAGTATAGAATTTTTTTCAGGTGGCTTAGAATTAGGTAATCAGGTATATATGCAATATGAAATAACTGATTCTGGTTTAAAAGATTTAAAGATTAAAGTTTTAGATATGGGACAAGGACAAGAAAGAGCTGCTTGGTTTTTAGCTGGAAAAGGGATGTCTTATGATGTAACATTTCCAACGGTAATGAAAAAATTATATTCAACTACAGGAGTTAAACCTGATTCAGATTTAATAAAAAAATTCCTCCCTTATTCAGCTTATTTGAATGTAGATGAAGTTTCTGACATAGATAAAGTCTGGTTTGATATTTCAAAGAAATTAAAAGTTGATCTAAATGAATTAAAAGACAAGGTACAAACATTGGCTGCCTTATACAGTGCAGCAGAACACTCTAGAGCACTTCTAGTAGCTTTCACAGATGGGGCTTTACCTTCAAATACTGGTGGTGGTTACAATTTAAGGAATATTTATAGAAGAGCATTAAGCTTTATTGAGAAATATGGATGGAAAATAGATTTATTTGAAATTTGTAAATGGCACGCTGATTACTTAAAACCATTGTTTCCTGAATTACAAGATTCTTTGAATGAAGTTCAGGATATATTAAATATTGAAAAGCAGAAATTCAAAAATAGCCAGTATAAAGCAAGATCAATAATTTATAGTATGTTAAAAGACAAAGAAACAAAAATAACAGATAAAGCTCTAATAAATTTATATGATACATATGGAATTACACCTGACTTAGTTAAGTTAGAATCTTATAAAGTTGGTAAAACAATAAAAATACCAGATAACTTCTATGCGATGATTTCTGAATTACATGAAAAGAAAGAGCAGAAGCATGCTACTAAGAAGGAGATTAAATTGGATCTGAATGATATACCTGAAACTAAGGCTTTATATTTTGATGACTATGGAAAAACTGAATTTAAGGCTAAAATAGTCAAGCAGATTGATAAATATGTAATTTTAGACCAGACTTATTTCTATCCTACATCTGGAGGACAACTGCATGACACAGGAACAATTGCTAATGAACAAGTTGCTGATGTATTCAAGCAAGGTAATGTTATTGTACATGCTTTAAAAGAACCTCATAAATTTCCTGTAGGGGAAGAAGTAAATTGTGTGATTGATAAAGAAAGAAGAGTTCAGTTAGCACAACACCATACAACTGCCCATATAGTTAATGCTGCTGCAAGAAGAATATTAGGAAGGCATGCGAATCAAGCTTCTGCTTACAAAGATATTGATAAAGGAAGAATAGATATCACACATTATAAAGCATTGACCGATGAAGAACTGAAAGCTATTGAAAAGGTAGCTAATAAAATTGTCGAAGAAGCAATTCCGACAAATTTAAGATTTATGGATAGAACTGAAGCCGAACAGAAATACGGAATGACAATTTATCAGGGCGGAGTTGCTCCTGGAAAGAAATTAAGAATAGTTGAAATTCCTGAAGTTGATGTTGAAGCTTGCGGAGGGACTCATCTGAAGAATACATCTGAGGCTGGTAAAATAAAATTATTGAAAGCTACAAAAATATCAGATAGTATTGTAAGAATAGAATATGTTTCTGGAAAAGCTGCTTTGGTGTACGAGAATAAAGAAAAAAATATTTTGGATGAAGTTTGCAAATTACTTGATTGTGAAAGAAAATTAGTACCTGGAAGAGCAAAAGAATTATTCGAATTATGGAAACTGATTGTGAAGAAAGGAAAAAAAATTATATTTAAACTTAAATCTAATGAGAAATTTAATTTAAGTAATAAAGATTTATTGGAATTAACAGCCTCAATATTGAAAACACAACCAGATTATGTAATAAATACGATCAACAGATTCTTAAAAGAGATAAAAGAGAAAACTGGTTAATTTTTTATTCCTGATTAAATCCTTAGAAAAGATAATTAAAGCACCTATTGAGTTAGATATTATGTCTTTTATTTCAAAAAATCTTGTTGGAACAAATATTTGGTGAATTTCGTCTATTATTCCATATAATATTGTAAACAGGATTGCAAATGTAATTGCTTTTTTGTTTATGAACTTATTCTTAGAATTTGCAAATAGTCTGTATGAGATGATTGCAAGGAAACCATATCCGATAACGTGTTCGTATACGTCATTCGGTATCCCAAAAGTTTTTTTAATTTCTTTTTCTTGTGGATTATTTAATGGAAGCGAAGATATATAAAAAATTAATACAAGGTAAATTATTAATGGTAACCAATATTTAATAAAATGTTTATTCATAGAAATTAAGATTAGTTATTTGTATATTTAAATTTAATGATAAACTGTTATAGAAGTTTCGCCAGCTTGGCTTCCTGATCCTCCTGCAGGGTTAACAAAAAGATCAAATGCTCGTGCTGTTATTGTATTAGCTCCTGAAGGCCAAGAATTTGTATTCATATTACAATTATATGGGACTGTAGTATCATGACATACTAATACCTGAGATACAGTTGGTGCACTACGATAGAAATCTACATATTGTACAATATTATTATCTGTAGCTGTAGCTGTTACAGTAATTTGTCCTGAAACTGTTGCTCCATTTGCTGGATTTGTTATCGTAACTGTTGGTGGCATGTCAACTGTTACTGTAATGGAAGATAGTCCTGCATTATTCATTATATCAAATGCTACTGCTACTAATGTATACAAACCACTTGTTTCACCTTGATGATTCCAAGGTATAACATATAAATTAGATGGAGAAGTGAATGCTGTTCCAATCATAACTGGACTAGATGTACCTGAAACTTTAAATAAATCAACATGTGTTACAAGTATATTATCTTGTGCATCAATCTGAACATTTGTTTGTGAACTCCCTAAAATAAAACCATTATTCTGTGGACTTATAAATGAAACAGTCGGAGGTATATTATCTATTGGTGGATTAAATAATGTATTTTCAAATGCTCTTACTGTCTGTAATGCATTTCCTGTTCTAGTTAATACTAAATCTTTATCTCCATCTAAATCTAAATCGCCAAGATTATCAATTATCCCACTAAACTGGAGACCATTTGACATAAAAAATGTAGGATAAGGTGATTCTATTACAAAATTGAAGCTACCTTGATTTTTTAAGATACGATGAATTCCGCCAAAAGGACTAGTTTGCGTAAGCCAACTGACAAAAACATCTTGGTCACCATCATTGTCTATATCTGTTGCTTTCGGAATATAACCATCAACAGTTAATGTATTTTGTAATGCGAATATACCATTACCATTATTTTTTAGGAAATATATATGGCCTATACCCGGGTAGTTTGCGCTATTAGAACCTATGTTATTTAATATTATATCTAAATCATTATCATTATCAAAATCTGCTAAATCAAAAAATGTTAATCTAACATTTGAAATTATTGGTGTTGCGCCAGATTGAATTGTAAATAGTCCTTGGCCATTATTTTTTAATATCTGAATTTGACTAGAACCTATAATAAATATATTGTTAATTATATCTTCGGTAACTTGGACAATATCCAAGTCACCATCGTTATCTACATCTCCAAATTTACCTATTATTGTAGTTTTTCCTATATTGGGAAGACCTGCATTTGGCCCGAAGGTTACATCTGTAAAAAATCCACTGCCGTCATTTTTATACAATCTATTTTGGCCTGTAGCACCAGTGCATTGAAGTCCAACGTTCAAACTATTTGTAATAAATAAGTCAAGATCGCTGTCATTATCGATATCTCCCAGATCAGCACTACCTCCTATTTCAGAATCTGCAGGTAAACCAGTAGTTCCTACAATTGGGTATGCACAAACTGTTCCTGTAGTACAAGGCATTGGTCCACTAGAGCTTCCGGTAGTACCATCGATAAAATTACCGCCCCCTGTATTAATCAATAATTTATCCTGCGTACCACAATAAGGAAGCACAAAACTATAGTAAGAACCTGTTTTAATTATATCTTTTAAACCATCACCAATTACATCTCCAATTGCACCAGACATTGTTGGATCAAAATCTTGTGGGATTGTATTTGAATACACCATATCACCAATACCGTTATTCATCAAAAGAAAATCAGGAGCGTTTGTACCTAATGGGCAACCAGTAGTTATTGCACAACCATTTGCAGTAAATGTTGGGATAAACATATCTAAGTCACCATCATTGTCTATATCTGTTGGTGGAGGAGCAAAATTTGTATTGATACCGAATGGTGCACCTTGAATAGATACTGTGTAACCTGTAAGTTTATTTTGAGAATTTTGATATGTTAAACCTAATAAATTTTGAAGATTAGGTACTACAACTTTTTCTGTATCAACAACCGTTCTTTCAGAATCAAAAGCTTTTCTAGCAACTTGGCCTGTAAATTGATTTTGTGTTAACAAAAATAGTACAATTATGCCTAACAATAAAAATAAATGCTCTTTTTTCATTCTAAAACTTGGTAATAGGTAATATTATGATATTTAAGTGTTTCTAATTAAAGTTTATTTAAAGCATTGTTTAAATCCTTAGGTAATTCTGAAGTGATCTCTAATTGTTTATTAGATATAGGGTGCTTGAAAATTATTTTGAAGGCGTGCAGAAATTGATGTTTTAGTTTAAATTTTTTATTGACATTTTCATCCCCATATACTTTATCTCCAATTATTGGATGATTAATTGATTGAAATTGTACTCTTATTTGATGCATTCTTCCTGTTTTTATAATTAATTCTAATAAAGTAAAATCTTTGAATCTTTTTATTACTTTATAATTTGTTTCTGATAATTTTCCTTCATCAGATATAACTGCTTTATGCTGAAATCCTTCATGAATTCGTTTTAACTTTGTTTTAATAATTCCTTCATTATCTTCTATATTTCCTTTGATGAGAGCAATATAATGCTTTTCGATTTGATTTTCTCTTATCATCTTATTTAATATTCTTACAATTTTTGGATTTTTTCCTATTATTATTATTCCTGAAGTTAATCTATCTAATCTGTTAATTAGAGAAGGCTGACAATTTTTATTTTTTAAATAAAATTTTACTTGATCCATCAGATTATTTTCCATAACACCTGTACCAGAATGAGAGGCTAAGAAAGCTGGTTTGTCAACGATTAACAGATCGGTATCTTCGTACAATATTTTGAATGTTATTTTATTAATTATCAAGCTTTCTTTTTTTGTAATCTTTTCAATTTCTGAATCATTAATAAATATTTCCACACAGTCATTTAATTTTAATCTGTAATCTGGTTTTGATTTCTTACTATTTATTTTTATTTTTCCTATCCTAATGAACTTATAAACTACTGATAGTGGCAGATTCTTAAAACTTGATCTTAGAAACTTATCTAATCTAACACCTGAATAATCTTCGTTTATTGTGATTTTCATAACTATTCAATTGATAAATATGTTTTTAAATTAATATTATACTATTATCATATGCCATTATTCGGGTTAATGAACGAGGTTGTCTTTTATGCCTTTTTAAAGGTAGTGAGATCATTCTTTATTGCCTGGTCTTTATCTGTATTTTTTTATCTGATTTCGGCATATGGATTTTCTCTATTGTTTTTATCCCTGCTTTCAAAGTCTATAAATATAAATCATCTGGTATTATATTCTGTTATTTTCTCTATGGTAAATTCTTTGTCTCTTAATGTTATTCTATCTAAGATCGGTTTCTTTAGTCCGGGAGAATTTTCTTTTTTTCCGTTAATAGTTTCTTTTATTACAATAATGTGCACTCTTTTTTGGATGGTGATGATGTTTATACTCTTATTTCATAAAAAGAAAACACCTATTCCAGAAGAATAATCTGTTTTTTGTGGAGAGTAATTAATATTAATTAATATTAATTAATTATTATTCCTGGTTTACCTGGTAGTGCTTGTTTAGATTTTTCATGAGTAAATTCTTCTGCTTTCTTTATTTCGATTTTTAGATTAACTGATTTTTCTATCTGATCTTTATTTGAAATTAAATTTTCATAATCATCTTCCTGAACCAAATCATAAACCATTATGTTTCCTTTTAGGTAACTTTGAACTATTTTTGAGATTTCATTACTGTGTTCTTTGTCTGATACATTCTTCATAATAGCTCCAAAATCCCTTGATTTCTCTTCTTTTAATTTTTTTAATAAGTCATATTTCCATTTCTCTGAAATTATTATTACTGCTTTTGATGGTTTGAATTTTATTAATTTAGATATTTCAATAATATCTGATGTTGTATTTTCGATAATTTTATCTAAAATATCTAATTTTTCATCGATTAATTTCTTATCATATACTGGCCATTTTTCTAATGAAACAAAACTTTTATATCTTAATTTTTCCCACATTTCCTCACCTAAATGAGGAGCGAAAGGAGATAATAATAAAATTAATTTTTTAAATATGTCTTTATATATCTTAGAACTTATATTTTCTTTGTGTCTTGATAAAATATTAACGAAAGATATTATTTTTGTTATTGCTGCATTAAATTCCATGTTTTCCATATATTCTGTTAAATCTCTCATTAAGCTGTTTATCTTGCTTGTAATATACTTATCCTTCTGGTTTCCTTTAGATTTATGTTCTAATAGAGAATAAGTTTTATTTAAAAATCTGAATATCCCGTGAACACCTTGATCGCTCCATTCCAGTTCTTTTTCCGGTGAAGCGACAAATAAAATGTAAACTCTACATGTGTCTGGACCGTATTTATTTATTATTGTTAGAGGGTCTACAACATTGCCTCTGCTTTTGCTCATTACTTTTCCACCTAGAGTAACCATGCCTTGACAGAGTAGATTTTTGAAGGGTTCATCTAATTTTATTAATTTTAAATCTCGTAAAACTTTTACGAAGAATCTTGAGTAAAGTAGATGTAAGATAGCGTGTTCGATGCCTCCGATATATTGATCTACAGCCATCCAGTATTCTGCTTTAGATTTATCGAAAGGTAATCTATTAAAATTAGGAGTGCAGTATCGTAAGAAATACCAGCTTGAATCAACAAAAGTATCCATTGTGTCTGTTTCTCTTCTAGCTGGTTTTTTGCATTTTGGACATTTAGTATTTATGAATTCCTTACAATTTTCAAGTGGATTTCCCTTGCCAGTGAGTCTTACTTTTTTTGGTAACTTAATTGGGAGATTTTTTTCAGAAACTGGAATTATTCCGCAATCTTTACAGTAAACAACTGGAATTGGTGTTCCCCAATATCTTTGTCTTGATATTAACCAGTCTCTTAATTTATAGTTAATAGTGTGATTTCCAAGATCTTTTCTTTGAAGATAATGAGTGATTTCTTCTCTGGCCTTAATACTTGATAGATTATTAAATTCTCCAGAATTTATAAGGATACCTTCTTCTGTAAATGCTTCTGTACTAGTAAATACTTTTTCAAGTAATTCTGGAAACTCTTCTGTTTTCATATCTTTGAATGTATAATGTCCTTTATTTTTTAGTTCTATTACATTACCACCTATTGCTTCTTGAAATATTTTTACACTTCTTTTTCCGTCATCTTCTTCGTCATCAGATGTGAATATTGTAATACTCTTTATTTGAGATTTAATTGCCTGACTAATTGGATATTCATAAAATGCTTTCTTTTCTGGACTGCCAGCTGATGGAATTTTCCAAGGAGCTACAAGAATTAGTTTATGAATTTTTCTCTGAGTTTCTCCTAACCAACGTACAAGAAATGCTGATCCACAACTATGCCCAATAAGTATGGTATTTTCTGTAACCGTATTCTTCTCAAACTCCTTTTTCCATGCATTGTAATTCGGTGCCCAAGGTGTAGGCATAACGGGCGTTTCTGTTGGAATTCCTCCTGCAGATATTTCTTTTTTTATCCAAGGTATCCAGTGTTTATCATAAGTACGTTTTGCAGGGTCATTTTCAATATTACTTGGACAACCATGCACAATAATACAATTCGTCTGTTCTGGTTGAATTACCTGTTTTATTGGGAGATTGTATTTTTTTGCGAATTCAAAATCTCTTTGATCATGAGCTGGAACGCACATAATTATTCCAGTACCATACTCAAGTAAAATGAAGTTAGCTATGTAAATAGGAATTTCTTCATTGTTTATTGGGTTAATAGCATATTTCCCTATGAACAAACCCTCTTTTTCTTTCTCTGTCCTTGTTTCAAAGTCCTCTTTCTTAACCATTTCAATGAATCTTTTAACTTGTTCTTCATGTTTAGTTCCTTTTACAAAATCTAGAACTTTTGGATGTTCAGGAGAAAATATCAGGCATGAAACTCCGAATATTGTATCTGGTCTAGTTGTGAACACAGGGAGAGCTTCTTTTGATTCTTTTTCTAAAAATATAATTTCTGTACCTTCAGATTTTCCAATCCAATTTTTCTGCATTACCTTAACTCTTTCTGGAAAATTTAATCTTTCTAAATCATCTAATAGTTCATCTGCATAATCTGTAATCCTTAAGAACCATTGTTCCAGATTTTTAGGTTCGACAACAGAATTACAACGCCAACATTTTCCAT
>CAYIFT010000006.1:0-20927 GCA_964362765.1 Candidatus Woesearchaeota archaeon
CGGGTTGTTCTGATAAGAGAGTAATCTCTCCAAGTTTAGACACCCTTCCGTCTTTATGGGTGACCGCTATGTTGAAACTGCCACTTAAACCATTTGGATGAGCATATTGGATGAAATAACCTCTAAAACTACCTTTTTCTAAATGTGTGCTCCCATAATAAATATCTAATCGTGAACTGTCTGGGAATGTAATAGGTGACTCTTCTAATGGATTATCTTGAACTTCTTCAAGTGTACAACCATAAAACAAGGGCAGTAATTCATCAAACCAACTAAATAAAAATACATTATCTTGTAATAACCTTTCTAAGCCATTTGGATTTAAATTTGAAAGAGTGCCGAGTCTTGTAATTGAATATGGGCATGCTGGAAATCTACTGGCAAGATTGTTATCTTCTTTTTTTGTTTTAATAGCACTTCTTCTTTCCCCTGCGTTGGTTGGTGTCATTATTATTTTTGTTTCTAATGTATCGCATTCAGAATTAATCGTATGAATTAGATGAGATTCTTGATTTGATTGCTCTCTTAGATTTTGTGAATTTTTTATATACACTGCTAAACCACTTAATCCAGTTGTTAAAGCAAGCCCTATTGCTAAGTGTTTTGTTTTCATAATTTACTTATTTTTCGCTTGTTGTAACAATAAGCACCATAGATAATAAGAATTGAAATCATAGTAATCTATAATGAATGGTGGAAACTTCGAAGTTATATGAACTGTATCATTTTCTGGTACATGTGCAAGTGCCATTTCATTCATCTTTATACCCGAAAGTTGTTCGCCATTATATAAGATCAATGGTACTACTATGGTATGCCCCTCTTCTACAGAAAAAGAATACCCATTAATAGTTGGTGAAGAAATATCACTAGTATTTCTGGGAGAAAATGTAGTTATTCCATGTCCATTTAATATTTCTCCATTTCTCATATTAAAATTAAATGTAAAATCATAATCCTGAAATCTTTCGTCTAAAGGTGAACCTCTATCATTTGGATCTGCATGAACCCAATAGGTTTCATAATCTTTTTTATCTTTAGCCCTGTCAATTACAAAATTCAAATTTAAGTTACTACCTGGAAGAGAAAGTTTACCAAAAATGTTACCTGTCTTGTCATCTAATTTAACTGAGGATGGATCTATCTTTGCTATTCCTGCTAAATTACCAATAAAACCAAGCCATCCCAAAATATCAGGATGTTCTGTTAAAAAAGAACCAATTATTCTATCAATTTCAATTCTATAAGTATCTACTTTATGCACGGCTTCCCTATTTGATTTTTCTATTTGCTTTGTTTCTGGTGCTATTGGTGTGGGTGGCTCTATAGGTATTTCTTTTATAATATTCTCTAATCCGCTAGTTAAATCTGATGGTCTACTTTCTGAAACAGTTTCTAGTTTATTTAATTTATTTGAACTATATGGTTTCGTAACAAAATACACTGCTCCGACTAAACCAGCTAAAACACCCAGAATTAGATATCTTGATTTCATATAATATCTTAAGTTAATAAAATTAATAAAACTTTCTAAATTAATAATATTGATGAAAGAACAGACTAAGAGAAATATTGAAGAAATTAGCACCACTTTACTCTATTTCCAAAGATCGGGTATTAGAATAGAAGAAGTTGTTGAACAGCAGAGCAATTCTATTTTAGATAGGATAAGGAATTTTGATCTGGTGTCTAAGGTTGCATTACTTAGAACTAAACATTTTCATGAGTTGGTAGGAAGAGAATTTTGGGATAGAATTAGCAGAATTGCACAAGAAAGGGGAGTATTGGTAGATTCTGAAGAATTCATTGAAATGGCTGAAAGAGCGTATGGATTAGCTTTGACTTTTACATATTATAGTATAAAGTCTGATAACCCAGTAAATAATATCTATATTTTTTTAGAAAAGTGGAAAAGAGGTGATTTCTCGTGATTAATCCCAGCCATATTTTCCTTTAAGTTGAACAAAGATAAAATCTCCTAAATAATCTTTTTTTAGCTTCTTTCCTTGTTTAGTTATCTTAATCATTTGCTGAGAATATTTAGAACCTACAGGGGCTACAAGAATTCCATTATTTTTTAATTGTTTTACTAAAGGAGGAGGAATTTCTTTACAAGCACACGTTACAATAATTTTATCATAAGGTGCTTCTTTTTCATAACCTTGAGAACCATCCGTATGGGTTATTTTAATATTCTTTATATCTAATCTTTTAATATTCTTTCCAGCATACTCAACTAATTCCTTTATTATTTCTGTAGTATAAATTATTCCAGGATCGATAATCTTAGCAATTAAGCAAGCATTCCATCCTGAAGCAGTTCCAACTTCAAGAACTTTGTCACCTTTCTTTAATTCAAGAGCTTCCAGCATGATAGCCACAGTATAAGGCTGAGATATTGTCTGTCCATGTTCTAAAGGTAAAGCATCATCTGCATAAGCAACATTCCACATTGATTTTGGAAGAAATAAATGCCTAGGAACATCTAATATTGCTTTTAGCACATTTTCATCTTTTATACCCATAAATCTTAGATGCTCTATTAATCTTTGATTTTCTAATTTGAAATTTTCTTTATCTAGCATATTATTAAGTTATAAAAATATATAGATTATTTATATTAATCTTAAAAATTCTTCTTTTACTTGCTCAATTATATAAAATTTAATTTTTGCAATTTTCTTTTTTATTATAGATTTTTCTAATGTAAATAACTTATCAACCTTTATCCTGCTTTCTACAGGAATAAATCCTGATTCTATGTCTTTATTTGTGATCAATATTGAGGACTTAGCGTCTTTTATATTTGATGTAATACCGCAGGTAATTATATCATCACTAGAGCTATTATAAGAATTATTCGACAAAACTAAGACAGGCCTCTGTTTGATAGAACTTAAATCAGAGAAAGGAAACGGCACTATTACAATTTCTCCTTGATTAAACATCATTCCAGATTTCATCTTTTTTGTTTCTCCATAGTTTTTCAGCTACCTTTTCTGAATGTTTAAGAAGATCCTTAAATTTAGCTGCTGCTTTATCTATCTTTTCTAATATTATGTAGTCCTCTTTCTGAACAAGCATTAACTCGTCACCTTCTTGAATTCCAATTTCTTCTCTTATATCCACAGGCAGAGAAATCTGGCCTTTAGCAGTTACTTTTATTGTTTTGATTTTCATGAAAATAGTAAGAATTTCCTTACTTATATATTTTTCCGTATAATATTAACCACCTAATAATAGTAACAAATCGAAAGATTTATATACTAGTTCCTATTACTAATAATATCAAAATTCAATAATAAAGGAGGATAAGCAAAATGAAAAGAAAACAACCTGTTAAATTACCCAAAAAACAAGTTTATGAAAGACCAGAAAGTACCGCAATAAGCAGGGCATTATCTGAATTGTCATTTATGAGATTAGGAGAATTATGCTTTTATCGTAATATTGGTGTTTGTGCGCCTCAATCTTCAAATGCTATTGGAGAGATGACAGATGCAATATTAGAAGATTCAGATGAAGATAGATTATTAAGGATGTCAGAGATTTTAGCATATAGAAATAATGGTTATGTAGCAATGTAAAATGAGCTTACAAGGATTACTTGATAGAGCAGGAAATAAAATTGAACTTCCTTATTTAGGATTATCTTTCAGAAAATTTGGCTATCAAGTATTTCATGATGGTGAATTTGCTTCTGTAGACGAATTTTGCAAAAAATTAGAATCTTTATATGGTAGAATAAGAGGCCTCAGTAAATATACAGGTTTAGAAGAAAGCAATGGTACTATGGGATTATGTGCTGCAGTTAAAGAAGGACTTCCTTCAAAGGTAAATATTCATATTGTAATGTTTCCTTACAAAGGTATACCAGCTGAATTAAGAGGCCAATTTAGAATAAATACATTAGGCCATGAGGAAACACATGCTTTGTTTATAATGGGAGAATCCCATAGACTTGCTACTAAAATGGATGATTTTATAAAAACTTCAAATTCCACCGTTAGAGACCTCATTTGTCGATTTTTAAGTCTGCCAGATGGAGAAGAATACGTTTGTGATGTTGGTGGTTTTTATGCGGTAGCTCGCTCAATGGATTTATCTCCAGATGCTTTAAAGCGAGGACTTATAAGATATTACTCATCTTTAAGTGAAAGAATTAAAAAACCAAAAGTAAATCGTATCGATCTCACACTTGAGGTATTGGCAGAGATGGGTATAAAATGAAAACAAATTATGGTGTCATATCAGACATACACAGAGCACATCCAAAAAATGTAGAACAGGCATTCCAAGAGCTTAAAAGAAGAGCAGTACAAGCTATTGTTCTAAATGGTGACATAGTTGGAGACCAGTTTTATATCTTAGATCCTTTAGATTATTTTACACACGTATTAACTTATGCAGCAGATGCAGATTTAGAAACGTATATTTTGCCTGGAAGCCATGAAGAGGTAGCACAATTAGAGCCTGTAGTAAAAGCATTTCAGGGTAAATATAAAAATCTAGTTTATACAGTTGAAGAACCGAAAATTGAAAAGCCAGATCACCATTTGGTATTTTTACCTGGCTCTGACTGGAGAGCAGGCCTTGCTGTTGAATCAGGATTTATGCTGGAAAGAACAAGTAATCCAAGCGGACTGTATAGAAATGGAAATAAAGGATTGATTAGAGTAATAAATATGAACGACTTGAAAAAATTAGTTACAGACCCTGAGAAAACTGTTTTGTTCTCCCATGTGCCAAGAAAATTTTATAATGTTGAAACTGGATTTGATATGGCATTATTTGGAGAGGCAACCTTAGATTTTCCTTTGCAAGGACATTTTGTAGAAAAAGGTTCTGTATTTCCAGGACCAGTTGCTTATAAGCTGAAGGAACAGGGATTGCCTGTCAGGATAAAGAATGAGGATAGAGGAAACAGAGATTTAGAAGAGATAATGAAAGAGTTAGGGATTAAAAAACAGGTTACAGGACATTTCCATGAGTCTGCACAGAGAGCACATGATCTAAAATGCAATCCTGTAGAACAAGGTAATTTTACTGATGAATTATTCTGGATGGCAAGCTATTTAGATGGATTAAAAGTAGGTATTTTAACAGTAGACGGAAACAAAGTTTCTTATGAGAATATTGATTTAAATTAAATTAATATTTTTTCAATCTTCTTAAATAACACTATAAATGTAGGTACCCCTCAAATCTATCTTTTCCCTGTTTACTAGTCCCACATCATATAATACTTTTGTTATTTTCTTAACATTAGAAGTAGTTGTATTAGTTATATTTGCTAGTTCTTTAATCGTAATAGGTCCAAATTCTTCAATAAGTGTTTTATAATGTTTTAGAGCTGTATTGGGATGTAATGATTTTTTACCAGTCGACATTTTCTTAATTTTCTTGCTTTTTTCTATCACAAAAGAAAATATATCAGAAATTTTCTCAAAGTTCTCTTTATGGGTTATAGTAAGTTCATGATTATTATTTATTTTAGATGTTATACTAAATCTATCTTCTAAAACTTTCTTCCAATCTTCTAAGTACCCTCTCGATATACTTTTAAGGGTTATCTCATGTTTTTCAACACAGCCGTCACAATTGATCGCCTCTTCAAATGCAGCAACTATTATTTCTCTACTACCCAATAATATATATTTAGGTAAGCGAATTATTTTGCTTTTTCTCCCGGTTGGGATTTCTCCAATGTAATTTAGTAACTTACCTATAGCTTGATTATGTATTGAGACGCATAAAGAACTAGTACTGTTTTTTCCTATGTTCTGATAGGATGATCCAGTCTTTATATTCCCTGTTTTATTTATCCAAACCCGACATTCTATAATTTGTTGTTTAGTTATAATCTTATACCTTTGATTGTCTAAGTTAAAATTTGGATCTAATATGTGAACCTCTTTTTTCTTACCTAACTTAAGTAATTTATCTCTTAAATAGAATTTAACCTTTCTACCACCCGCATCAAAAACCTGTATATCTTCTTTCTTTAAATATTTTGGTTCTGCTATTTTTGTATATAATCTAAAATAAAAATCTTTTTTACGAATAGAAAAAATTTTGAACATCCTTATGAATTTATTTATTATTCTAGTATCACTATTCGATAAAGTAATTTGAAACTCTCTAGATAAATAGCCCTCAGTTCTAATAATTTCACATATTTTAGAAAATTGTTCATTAATTTTGAATGGAAACCTTATTTTAATTGGCCTTTTAGCTAATTTTTTATCAGCCAATAATGTTATATTTGCCTCGATTTCCCCTAATTTAAGCTTTAATAATTTATTTAATGCTAATAAAAAATCTAAAGGTATATAAAATTTATTTTTCAGTATTTCATATACTCTTTCTGAAGACGATTCAGTTGTGTTTTTATTGAATGAATTACATTCTTTTTTTATAGCTTCTGAAAATTCTTTAATAGATTTGAAATTTTTCTTAATTTCAATAATAGTCTTTTTAAGATAAATTTTATTTAATTTAACACTAAATTCATTGACTGGTAAATCCCAAATATGGATAAATGTCATAAATTTTATTTTAATCTTGATTAATATATAGTTTATGTATGGACTTGAGAAGTGATTATTGTTTGCAATATATATTTAGAAGTTTTCCGGAATAATCGGAAATATTTCATTTATAATAAATAATCTCTATTTTTTCTAAAGCTTCAGTGATTAATCTATCTATATCAAAATTACTCTCTAATTTTTCAATAATCTCTTTTTCAGGTCTCAATTCGGGATGTTTATCGATCATGTAAGAGCAACAATCTCCATACGGCAGTATAGAAATCTCATACGTATTGATTTTATTCGCAAGATCTATTATCTCTTGTTTATCAAATCCTATTAGTGGGCTCAAAATTAAAATATTAGATACACACCGTATAACCTCTAAATTAGAAAGAATCTGTGAAGAAACTTGGCCTAAGCTATCTCCAACAATAAGAGCTTTAGCATTTTCTTTCCTAGCTATCCTTTCCGCAATTCTAATCATAAATCTCTTGTATATAATCATTCTATATTTACCAGGCACCCTTTTTATAATTTCAAATTGGATATCTTTAAACGGAATAATATATAACTTTGAATTTTTACTGTACTCATTAAGTTTCTTGACGAGATCTTTTACCTTATCTAAAGATTGTAAAGAGTTTATAGTTTCGTTGAAGAAATGTACATACTTGACTTTGCATCCCCTTTTCATCATCAGATAAGATGCAACAGGACTATCTATTCCGCCAGATAACATTCCGATTACTTTTCCTGATACACCTATAGGCAATCCATGCAATCCTTCAATTTTATTCTTGTAAATAAAACAGTACTTTTCCACTATCTCAATCCAAATGCTTAATTCAGCATCAACTAAATCTATTGTTAGATTATGATTTTTAATTAAGTGTTCTCCCATAATTTTGTTCATTTCTAAAGAATTTATTTTAAACTGCTTATTTGACCTCTTTGTCAGAACTCTTACTGTCTTGGATTTATCGTTCTCGATTAATTTAGATACATTCTTCTTTATAACTTCTATATCTTGAGAAGAATTAATAGCAAAAGCAAAGTAAGAGATTCCAAAGATATTCTTTAGTTTATTCTTTATTTCTTCTAAATTAGAATCTTTGTTTAATTCTAGAATAAATCTTCCAGATATCTTTCTCAGATTGTTATATTTCAATCCCTTCAGATGAGCTTTTATATTGTCAATTAATACTCTCTCAAAATAAGGCCTATTTTTGCCTTTTATTGCTATTTCTCCGTAATGTATTACGATGTGGGTGTACATAAATTAAAGAAGATAACTATTAATATATAAACCTATTACCCTTTAAACTAATTCTTCTTTTAATTCTATAGTTATTTTATAGTGTCTTATTAATCTTTAATAGCGGTTTTCAAGCCATCTAATAAATCAACCAATTTCTTACCTTTATTTATTCTTACAGATTCAATATTCCATAGAATGGTTTCTAGTAAGGAGTTTGTATTCCCAACAATATCAATATAAATACCAGGATAATCTACCATCAGTTCCCTTAAACCATCAATAAAGTAATCAGGATGTATAGCAATTCTTGAAACACTTGTGTGAAGTCTTAATCCAATATTCTTATGCTCTTCTCTATATTTTCCGTGGATATCAGAATTTCCAAAACAGACCACATTATATTCTTCAGCAAGTTCTTTAACTCTTTTATTATCACTTAATATATTTGGAATTTGTCCATTCTGTTCTACACCAAGAGGTTCGGTTCTGAATCTTCTATACATCTCATAAAAAACCTTTCTTCCACATCCATGAAATAATCTTGTCAATAGATGAGGAAAAATAGCTAGTCCACCCTGATGATATATCCTTCTTAATGTTTCTTCAATATCATAACCATTATCAATTGCTTCTTTTATTCCCCATGCTAGAAGATGGCCTTGTTTTGTTACAATCTCTTCTCCTTTTATAATCCTTAATACTCCTTTTTCAGACGGAAGATCAAGTACAGTTTCTGATAAGCTTACAATGTCCCAATCTCTTGAACTTAGGATTCGATTATTATTCTCATCCCTATTTCTGGCTAAGTAATCAAATGCTGAAGTATTTCCATAATTTGTCAAAATAATAGCATCAAGTCCTCTGGCAATGGCTGTTCTGGCAGTTTCCTCTATTCTATATGTTGGAATATGGAGATGACCATCAAAGGTAAATCTATTTTTATCCATGGTTTAAATACCGTAATTTTTAGTTTATAAAATTATCTCTTTAAAGTAGTAACATATAGAAAGATTTATAAATAGTATTCTACAGTATATAAATCATGACATTCAGACACCTAGAAGAAATTATAGTAAAAGAAGGCAGAGAGGCAGATTATCTTAGTATAGCAGATGGTCTTAAAGAACCAACCAGATCTACTTATTCTTATTTACTTGATATAGCATCTGTATTAAGGCAAAATAGTCTGCAAGATCAATATCAGGTATTTGGCGGTTATGCAGTTCTAGCTCATTTAATCAAGCAGTATGGTGACAGAATTGTTCTAGCATGGAGAGGAAGCCAGGATATTGATATGATTGGAAATATGCAGGTCCTGACAGCACTAAAAGGTTTCTATCAAGTAAAAAGCGATCTACCTTCTCCAAATATTCCTTCAAAGAGAACAGTAAAACTTTCAACAGATAATGAAGAAGAATGCAAGATCGATTATACTACCGGACAAAAAAGGGGAAGAACAGAAGTTGTGCCTATTTTAGGGATAGAAGTTCCTGTACTAGAACCTTCTGAATTAATTAAAAGTAAACTTTATGCTAAAGACGAGTTAGTCCATAAAGTAGATATTGTTAAAATGCTTGGAATTTTAGAAGTAAGAAAATATGATCCAGAAGAATTTGCTCAGTCATTAACTCCAGAACAAAGATTAGACATTTATGATGTTGTTTTAACAGGTCATGATATGACAAGAAATGCAAGAATGACAATGGGTCCTAGCAAAGAGTATATGTCTAAATTAAAGGATTATTTAAGAAGATTAAAATGAGTCTATTAAGTAAAGTTTCAGAGTATTTCTTAGGAACTGAAACAAGAAGAGTGGAAATATAGGAATTAAAATGAAAAAATCATTAGAATCTTTATTAAGGCCACTAAGTTGGCTTGATAAGCAAGTTCTTAGACAATACACTAAGATAGGAAGAAAAATACCTGAAAGGGCGTTGTATAAGCTAACTCTTGGTTTGTATTTTTTCTCAGCAATTGGAAATAGCAGTTTAGGCCGTAATTATTTAGGTTTAAGTCCCCCGTTAAGTGGATTTCTAGTCGGTTTTTTCACTAGTTCAGATCTTTGGTTAAACATAGATGGTTTAATGGGAAGATTGTCAAGTGTACAAGATGATGAAGAAAGAGTTGCTGATAATCCTTCTCAGGAGTCTAATAAAAGAGATAATAGAAGTATTCGTCTTCCTGTATTTTTAGCTGGTGCTGGATTTGCAGGAAAGATCGCTTATGATATTTTTAGTTATTTAAAAAATAAAGAACCTATAAACTTATCAGAAACTGCAAAAGCAGGAATGCATTCTCTAGGACTTTTAATGCTAGCATCTTCAATGTATCTTAAAGATCAAGATCCCAAATTGTTAAAAAAAGATCCATTCTGGAAAAGAGCTTATAATGCAATTAGAGAAAGAATGAGGTCTTTAATACCAGAACCAATACCTGAACTAATTCCGGTTAGAGCTTATTCAAAGTTAGAGGATTATGTTAAATAAAGTAATATTTATCTTCTTCTCTTAATTAATTCTTTTAAAGGCCTTCTTCCCTCAAAACCATCATATAATTCATGCCAGTAAGCTATTCTATTTTCATCAATCCTGTAACAAAGACATATCTCTTTTCCATTATGCACCGAAAGAAAATCTATTAATCCGATGTCAATATCCCTTAAAATACAGCCAATTTTCTCTAATTTATCAATAATCTTGTAAAATCCATAAGACATCTTGTGAAGCTCTTTGTTGAAAGTAGTATCAAATCTATCATTCACATATTCATCATCAAATTCAATATCCACCTCAGATAAGGTATTTATTGAATTCTTTAGTTTGATTAATTTCATCAGGTCTTTCCTAATATCAGGAATAATCTGTTCTGCTTCTTCAAGGCTAAAATATCTCTTTTGCATTGATTTAAAGAATATGAATAAATATTTAAAATTAACTATTGGCTGAGCTGTTAAGTTAGCGTCAGGTAAATTACATTTTGATAGCTGAATTAAACGTCACCCAAAATTAAGAATATTCCTTTATACTCCCTTCAAAATCAAAAATTACCAATAAAACAGTGAAGAAAGATTATAATTTTGATGTAAGGTCCTTAAATAATTTTTTATCTCTTTCTGTAATTGGTAAGTTCCATCGGTGAAAGCCCTGTCGAGAAGCTGCTACCCAGGTTTTTCTATCTGGTGAACCATCACCATTTTCATCAACTAAACTAGCCCCAATATCAAATTCTACAGTGGATTTATTCCTAGCATTAGGGTACGCAGGTTGGTATTCTGCTCTTTGTGTATATTGTTTTGGTATATATTTCTCTACTAGTTTAGGACCACCATAGAAAGTACTAACTAAACCAATTAATACAAGTCCGTCTTTAATGCATTCCTTAAATTTCAACATAATACCACTGTATAGTTACTACTATTTAAAGCTTTCTGTTGATTTAATTATTATTTATTCAAAAGAGGCGGTTCTTATCAAATTCATCCATCTATTCTCTCCTAATTCTAAATTAACTCCTGCTTTTTCAGATGGCACCTCATCAGTGGTTGAATGATTTTCTATGAAGTTATGCTGAATAACTATAGCAGTCATTAGGATTGGAGCAGACCATAAAGCTTTCAATCCTATAAAATCTATAACTCTATCTTTAATCTTCATAAAGACCGTTTCAATTCTGTAATTATGAATTCTTGTTGTTTGATAATTCTGTATTTTATGCTCAACAGTTAACCCACCAAGCTTATTAGAATAGTTGGTTGTGAGGAAACCTTAATTTTTTTGTTCAAAATTCCAGACGTTTACTTTACAGCTTACTATTGGCTTCTTTGATACTCAATAAAACCCTTCATCTCATCCACAAACTCTTCAGCTATTTTCCTATATTTATCATAATCCTTTCCAGAAATAGACTTAATATCTCTATGAATTATTCCCTTAAACAGTTCATATAACTGCCTCATGTGAGACGAGCATTTTGAATTAACCAATCTTTTAGAAACTAACTTTTCCTCTAGCATGTCAGCAACATGTTGGGGTGATGGCGGTATCTCTCCCATTAGCATCAAAGCTGCATGAGCAGAGTCTATTGCAGCCCAGTATAAGTCTACAGCAGCTGTCAAAATATGCTGATTTGATTTATGCAAAGAAGCAGGAGCCATTGTAAAGTAAGTCCATACTGATTCATCTGAAGGCCTTATCCTTCCTTGATCTAGTAAAGCCTGTAAAGGATCAAAAAATCCAGTATCTATTAAGGCAATTCCTGATCTTAAAATATTGATTGCAACAGGATCTCCAGCCCTAATATATTCCCAGAACGAAGTTAATTTCATCGATTGAACATGCAATCTATTAGGTGCTACTTGTGCAATTGCTCTCTCAGTCAATATTCTGTAGGTCTCAATTAGTTCTTTTGTAAACTTTATTCTTACATCGTCTAAAACGATTAAAATATCGATATCACTCTTGGGAACATGAGAAGCTTTGGTAGCAGACCCAAACAAAACAAGAGCAGAAATAAAATTTCCTAGTTCTTTGTACATTATCCTTGCAAAATTTCTAGCTATGTCTATATCACCTTCTGCATACCTAGAAATATTCTTTTGCTCATTATGTTTTATATCAAATTTCATTATTTACCTCTTTTATCAAACATTTAATATTGAATAGGTAGCAATCTTGATTGACGCCCCCCACTTAAAATATTTTTGTCATGGAAGGGTGCATTTACTAAACCATAATTCTTCTCTAATTCAGCAGGATTTAATTTAGTGTTAACAGCAATTACTTCACTACGTTTTCTTACAAATTTTCTAGATGTCCCAGCATCCATTGTTCTAAATTTATCACCGCATCTGTAAATTTTAGTCATTTCTACAACATCATATTCAATAACTTCACGTAATGCCTGATTTCCTTCTGTAAAATATTTTGCAATTCTTGTTTCTTTACCAACATATGCATCTTCTATTCTGACTAATTCCCAACCAGCTAAATCATCTAATGTCATTCTAATGGCACCTCTGACCAAAGTTTAAAATCATCTATACCTAAATCTTCTTTATTTAAATATCTTCTGGAATAAGTCCTGCCAGCGTATTTTAATTCTATTTGATACCATGTAAGATACATAGAAATTACTTGTATCTAGACCTTTATAAAATTAATTATTCTAAAGGAGTCTCGCTCCACAAAGTCCAGTCTTTTGAAGGAGCAATATCTCCTACTAAGAAATAAGGCGACTGAGGAGCTTTTCCAAAATAAGAGTGTTCTATATCTGTCCAAGATAAAGATTGTGAATCAATTCTGTAGATAGGGCTTCCCAAGGTTTTCATAGACCCCAGCCAAGCTTCATGATAAAACCCTTCTTTCTGTCCACCTGGCTCTCCTATCAGTTTTCCTTTGAATCCAGATTCTTTTAATCTTTCCACAAATTTCTGTATCGGAGCATTCCCTTCTCCAGGAGCTAAATGTTCATCATGATAACCAAAGTTATCTGATAAATGCACATGACCTATAATCCCCTTCTTAGTAAGATCCTTGACCTGATCATCCACCCATGCATGGAACTCTTCATCAGTGCCTTTAAAGTATTTTTTCCAGAAATTAAGATGTCCTATGTCAACAGTAGCCTTGATATGCTCATCAGCTATCTTCTTGGCCTCTGATTCAGATATCTGTTTCTGCTCAATTAATTTTCTTGCCATCTCCTCCCTGCTTTTTTGAATAATTGCCTTCAATTCCTGAGGATGTGATCCGTATAATTCAGGAGTCCAGTTTTCAGGGGCAATAAATAAAGGCTTCTCTAAATTCTTTTTCTTCTCAACTTCATAAGCATACATAGCAGCCCTTGATAAAGTATCAGCAGCTTTCTGCAAACCATACTCTTCCAAAGGCTTAATATTCTTTATCCTATTCTCTATCTCCTCTTTCTGTCTTCCATACGAAAATTCAGCCTCTCTATAAAAACCAACAACTTCTTTTAATCTGTTTGCTCTTTCTTCTACCAAGGCCATAGGATTTTCAAGAAATTTTTTGTACTCATCACTTTCAGGATCCGGAGCTAGTCTTCTCCTCTCCAAATAAACTCTTGCCATATATTCTTTATTTTCTTTATCCTTCATCTCTTTAAGTGATTCAATCTTTTTATTAATTTCTCCGTAAGCTTCATCAGCTTCATCAGCTTCTTTTCTGTATCTTCTCTGCTCAAAATTCATTAATTCTTTATCCCTCTTCTGCACAAATTCCATTATGTAAATGCCTACTGGAATGCCTTTCTTTTCAGCATCTTTTTCAAGTTCTGCAATATTGACATTTTTCCATTTGATATTGCCATGCTTATCTCTTAGTGGTCTTGTCTGCTCAGTATCTTCATAACCTTCCGGAACTGGAAATTCTTGTTTTCTGTCAGCACCCATAATTGCACCTGTTCTCTCATCCACAAATCTTATCTGAGCTTTCTCCTGCTCCATAGGATAGTGCTCGAATTTTTCATCAGCTCTAAATACTTCTCTGGGAAATTCTCCAACATGCACAACTACAGGTCCGCCTTGTGTCACATCACCGGCAAAACTTATCGCTCTCTCTACTTCATGCAAAGCATTCTCAGCTTGTTCTGGTCTGAAAGCATTCTCAGCATATCCAGAAACAGGTCCTATATTTGGAGAAGCATGAGTTGTTAGTTCAACCTCATTTATTTTTGCTAGTTGCCTCATCTCCTCTCTCTCAGCCTTTCCATAGCTTTCAGGAGTGTGTCCTGTTGGCTGGCTTCTGAATCCTTTACCTTGTCCGAAAAATCCAAGCTCTACTAAAGAAGCCCCTCTGAAAATATTAGCCTTTAATCCCTCTCCTACTTCCCCTATTCCGTGGGATATTCCTATCTCATGAGGGTCTATTCTCAGCTCTTTTGCTTTGTCTAAAGAGTTCCAGTAATCTGTTCCGAATTCCATAGTTTTTAATATTGTTTAATTTATTTATAAATATGACGAAAATTATTAATAAGATTCTAGATCTATTCCAGGAACCTTTTGAAAATGCTTAATGTTCCCTGTTAATACCTTTTCATTATTTATTTTAGCAATACCCGCAATCATGCAATCCTCTGGATCTATAACAGTTCCTTCTTTTATAAGTATTCCATCAATTCTTCCAGCTTCCTCGGCACTTGGCTTATCAAAATTTAATATTAACTGTGATTCTAGAATATCTAATACTTTTCCTTTTTCTTGTTCTGGTTTATCACTCTGTACAATGCCGCTCCACAATTCGAAGATGGTGGGTGTAGTGATAAAGCAATTTTCTTTTAATTGACCTAATTGCTTGAGCTTTTCTATTGCCTCTGGAAGTCCATCCATCAAATCAATTAAAAATGAAGTATCAAGAATCATTTCAATTTTTTTGCTATATTTTTTAATCTATTTCTAGAAAATTTTCTGCTTTCCTTGATTCTTAATCTTAGGCGTTCAGCTTCTTCGTGCGAAAGAATGCCAGCCAACTCTAATAAAGGCCTTTTAGGAAAATGCCTTAAAATAATCTCGCTAAAGCTCTCATTCCTGTCCTTTGCTAATGCTAACCTTTTATAAGCTTCTTCTGATATGGATATTGTTTTGGTTGACATATCTGTGTATGTATGTGTATGTATTTATATACCTTATGTTTATTTTATAACCACTATTTAATAATAAAAAATCGAAAGCTTTATATACTAGTTCAACTATATATTATACTATTATAAAGTGGTGATAAATCGAAAGATTTATTAACCCTTCAAAATTTTAAACAAAGAGGAGGAAAACAAAATGGCAATTGATAATTTGAAATTAGTAGAACTGTTTAAAAACATAAGAAAAGAACCTCAGAGAGTATTAGATGAATTAGCTCATCTAGGTCTTGTAGACGAAAGAACAGCAAAAGGATACTTAAGACAAATGAGGAGTGTCGATATTGAAAAGAATCCTTTAAGAGCAAGTGCTCTTGAGTCAAGAATATTGCAAGAGTTAGCTGGTCATATTGGTTATTACGTTGGTAAGAATGAAGGCGTAAAACCAGAACATGAGCAATCTGCTTATGAGACTATAGGCACTGAATACTTACAGCTGCAATAAGCTTTTTCTTTTCTTTTTTCTTAATTTTTAGAAAGCTTTAAATCCTTTTTTATTCTATGTATTATTAATGACAGATACACCAATATTAGGATCTAAGAAATTAGACCCTGTTGCAGCTTATGAAAATGTCTGTAAAGATCCTCTTTCTATCATAGATATTAACCCAGATTTAATAAATGAAGCTAATGCAGCAACTTACAGATTAACATATTCTCAAATTTTAAGTATTCAAGATAACGAAGTAAGATCAATAGGAATACTAGAATGGTTTAAAAGAGTGAAACTGCATCTTGGCTATTATGTTGCAAAACAAGATTATGAGGATAGAGGAAAAGAATTACCTCAAGCAGAAAAACTTTCAAGATTTGGTGCTGAAGAAATAGATGAAAAAAGAAAATCAGAATACAGCAGATTGGAAAGGATCTTATCAAGACTATGAGCTTTCTTTTTTCTTTCTTTTATAAAGAGAATCTTCCTCAGAAGTTTCAAGCTTTTTTAATTCAGGTAATTTCTCAAGCATCGGACTAGTTTCAGCTAAGCTTTTGTATTCTACTGGTGGAACTAATGCGTCTCTTAGTTTAATATCTTTAGGAGGTTCATATTTTGCACCCATATCCTCATATTTAAATGTCTGATAAGATCCTAGTCCATACTTAAAAGAAGGTCCATAGTTCTTCTTCTCTTCCTCTAATTGTGGTGGTGTAGGTGTACTTAACAGTATATTTTCTAAAGATCTTAAAAGCTCAGGTCTTATCCCCCTATCCCTTCCTTCAGCAGCAGTTGTTTCAATTGAAGATGCTTCAGATGCTATTAATACTGGTATTCTTCTAGGAGCTGGAATATTTGATAAAGCCTTTGTTAATTCACTTTCTATCTCTTCTCTAATCTTCTTGTTCTTCTCTTTTTTTAATAATCTTCTGAGTGTAGATATTCTTCTCCTTAAAATTAATCTCTGAAGTTTCTTCTTAATACCTTCCCATTTCTTCTTATCCATAATATTTAATAAACATTAGAAATATATAAACTCTTGGTTAGCCAATGATGCAGAGTTGATTCGGCAATAGATATATAAGCTAATATTCATATAATTTAACTATGAGAATTTTTGAGACGAAAGATAAGTCTAGAAGACTAATCTATTTATCAAATGAAAGATGGAAACATATATTGGAACATAAAGAGATGCACAATCAAGTGACAATAGAGCAGATAAAAGATATCTTATTGCATCCGAATAAGATAGTACCAGATAAATATGACCATCACGCGAGAATATATCATCGATACTACAAAGATCGAAAAGAATATCTAGCAGTTTTAGTTAAGTATTTAATGGGGAAGGATTCGTTATAACAGGCTTTTATACAGACAGAATAAAATGAAAGGAAAATTAAATGTGTATTATGATGAAGAAGGTGATTTCTTAGAGATTAACATAGGTAATTATGGGGAAGGTTACTTCAAGAATCTTGGAGATGGTATCTTCGAAAGGATCAATAAAAAAACAGGGAAAGTAACGGGAATCGCAATAATGAGTTTTAAGAAACGAACACAGGGTTTGAAAGAAGTCAAAGTAACATTACCCATGGAAATTGAACTAACATCTTCTTAGCATAGAGATAAACTTCATCTAACTAAACCAGTGGAAAAAGTTATAAATATTTCCTTAATTTAGTATTATAATGGAAGTGACTACCGCTAATAAGTTATTAGATAAAAGCATAAGAAATCCAACCTTAGATACTTTAGAGAATACCATAATTAGTGTACTAAACTCAAATAAATCTAATTTTTTAATACCAAATAATCCTAAACTTGCCAGATCTTTAGAAGATTGGGGAAGAGACTCTCCTTTTGACGCAAAAGAACCAGAAAAAAACGCGTTTGCATTATTACTAGCATCTCGAGGATATGAATTTCTAGGTTTTTTAAAAGAGGCAGGTATTTGTTACCAGCGTGCTGAAGGCATATTGTATGATGCATACCTTGGTACCCTTAAAATAAGAGGCATGCTCCTTAAAAAATCTGCTGAATGCCATGTGCAAGCAAGCGAACAAGCAAATGATTTTAGGGAAATGAGATTTAGACAAGAAGATGCTGCACATTCTTATATCAAAGCTAGCTGGCAATTCTACAAAGACAAGAATATAGAAGAAGCAAAATCATGCTTGTATAAAGCTGAATTGTATGCTAAATACGCTCGTATAAGACTTAACAAGTTTGGTTACATGAGAAAAATCTTTGGTGAGTACGATCGAGATCCCAGAATGAGATAATTATTCTGTCAGCATTCCATGAGCCTGCTTGAATATCTTGTAGGCAAGGTATGCATCTAAAGAAGCAACTTTTTTAGCTTCTCCCTCTTCTCCTTTTGGAGGTCTTCCACCCTCTTTTTTCTTTCCAACATCAGGTATTCCAAGTAATTCTTTAAATCCTAAAAAAATAGCTTTGAAAGGCTCTACAACAGTAGCTCCTTTTTCCTCCTTCACTTCATCCTTTTTAATATCACCTGCCTTTTCTAAATAATATTCCAAATCATCTTTTAGAGCTAATATCGATTCGTCCACAGAAGCTAGTAATTTAAGATCATCTTCCTCTAATTTCTTTAAATAATCGTTAAGATCTTTTTGTGTAACTACAAGCCCTCTTACTGTAATTATTGATCTTCCTCTATGCACAGCTCCTCTCTGAAAATCTTGTTGAAATGCCAGCTCAGGTATTGCAACAAAATCTATCTTTATCTGTACACAAGGAAAGAAATACTTAAAGTCCCTCTCTTCCTTATTTCCATACAATGTCTCAAGTTCATATTTTTCCTTAATAGCTAATACCTCAAGCTGAATCTTGGATGTTTCAAAAGCAGTTATGATATCTCTATCACTCCACGATTCCTTCATCTGCAGTCTCTGAATATTGTTTAAGTAAGGTCTTAGCCAGTTTAAGTACAGTTTAATAACATAATAATGCTGCCTCATGTATTTTAATTTGAAGTCCCTTCCTATCTTCAATTCTCTATAAGTCTTTTCCTTCCATATCATGTATTGTTTTAATTTTCTTGCAAGAATTTCTCTGACCTTTCTATTCACTGCACCTTCCTTTAATTTTTCAACCTCTTTTTCTACATCCTCTACTTTCTTAGGATGAACAGTATAAAAGAAGTCTGGTAATGTAACCATTCCTAACTGCAATGACAACCCAGTTACAGACCCTGGATTCTTAGCACCGCCTTCCACCATATCAACCCATATGCTCTTCAAAGAAACCTCAGCAGCCTCTTCCCCCTTGTAACCCCTTTCGTAATAATCCAATCTCTCATCCATTATTCTTAACTCTCTTAGTAATTGAAATAAAGCCTTGAGCATGTTTCCAACATTTGCCATTATCTGCTGAAACTTATCTATCTGAGCAGCTCTTCTCTGTTCTATAGAACCCCAGTAAGAACTAGTTTCACCAGCAGTATAAACATCCTTTACTTTCATTATCCTTCCCCTGTTTCCAAAGTAATCTCTTCCATAAGGAATCTTACTCTCTAGGTACCTTATCATCCAGAAATATTTTTCTTCAACACTAGCTTGAGTGCTGTCTACAATTAATGTGTAATTAGAATTACCCATCCCGAATTTTGCCGGAGCATATTTTCCAGGCAAAATCTCTTCCTCTTTTTTACTTAAATCAAGCTCCATACCCATAGTAATATTTATATACCTTGAATTTAAATACTTTTTCTAGGGGTGAAAAATGGTTCTTTTTGGTTTGTTTAAAAGAAAAAAAAGAGAAGAACTAAGTCCTCAACCATCCTTGCCTGAAGCATTTAAACAATACCCTCAAGAAGGATATGGAACTGAAGCATTCAGTCAACCAATGCCAGCAGCTAATCAGAACCTTAATCCGCTTGCTTTTCAGCAGGGAACTCAAAGCAGTTATTTACGAGATATCGATCTGATTCTGAGCAAACTTGATATTATTAAATCTAATCTTGATAATATAAGCAGAAGACTCGAAGCTCTGGAAAAATCTACTTATAGCACTCAAAGTCCTTCTTACGAACAGGCAAGAAAAAGATGGTAATCAATGTAAGCAAGAAATCTGTTTACTGGATAGCCTTAATTATTATAATATTAGATCAGGTAACAAAGTTCATTGCTAGAAAATATTTTACAGTTACAAAGAACACAGGAGGAGCATTTGGAATTTTACAAAGCCAAACTTTATTTTTAATCCTTGTTTCTATTGCAGTTGCTTTGTATATTATTTATTATCTAAATGATCATCACTATCTTGAACTAGGATTTCTGCTGGGTGGTGTTATAGGAAATTTAATCGACAGGTTGTTTTTAGGTTATGTCACTGATTTCATAAATCTAGGATTCTGGCCGAGTTTCAACATTGCGGATTCGTTCAACACAATAGCTGTAATATTATTAATTTGGAGACTTAGGAAAGATTAATATTTATGTATATCGATAAAAGCCTTTATCTCATCCATCATCTGATTTACTTCATTGGTCAGAAGGCCTTCGTACTTATCTAATCTGCTTTTTGCAATTATCTTATCATAGATAAATCTTATCTCTTTCCCTAGCGGTGCTTTGCTGAATTTATCCCCATAATCCTTCAGAAGATAAGCTGTTATTCTGAACTCCATAGTTGCTTTGTTCGTCTTTATCTTTACTCCTCCTTTCTCAATCTCAACCTTCTGCATTCCTAGAACAAAGTAATTTAATTCAATAACAAATTTGACATAAGCATCAATCTCTTTTTCAGCCTGCCAGAATATCTCAATATGCTTGCCAGCAGGTTCGTCTATATCTTTGTATTCTCTTTCAAAGAAGCTGTAATTATGCAGCTCAAACCACCTGAATAATGATTTATAAAGTTCTCCCAAATCGAAGATAGATTCTGCTTTAAGCTTAAAATCCTGAAATAGATAGTCTTTAAGTGGCATCTTTTTAACCTCTTTTGTTTTAATATAGAAATGTATTTATTTAAGCATTGTGTTTTTATTAAAATCAAAGATAGGGTTCTTGATTTTAGAGGA
>CAYIFT010000007.1:0-20302 GCA_964362765.1 Candidatus Woesearchaeota archaeon
CTAATTTTTTCGAAAATTATTTAAACTGAATTAAATAGTGCAGACAATAGGATAAGTCGGTTTAAAGCTTGCTTATACCAGAATGCTGACTTATTCTAAAATTTAATATGGCAAGAATTTATTCAAGAAAGAAAGGTAAGAGCGGAAGCAAGAGACCTATCAAGAGGGTTAAACCTAGTTGGGTAGCTCATGATGCTAAGGTTGTCGAGCAATTAGTTGTAAAATTAGCCAAGACAGGAAAGACCGCTGCTGAGATTGGATTGATATTAAGAGACTCTTATGGTATTCCTGATGTAAAGGCAATAACAAAAAAGAGAATTATACAAATATTAAAGGATAATAAATTAACACCAAATATTCCTTATGATCTTAAGGCATTAATCAGGAAAGACATTGCTATAATGAAGCATCTAGAAGCAAATAAGCATGATATGCCAGCCCATAGAGGATTAATACTAACTGAGAGCAAGATCCATAGATTAATTAAATACTATAAAGATAAAAGAATATTGCCTGAAAGTTGGGCTTATGACAGGAAAAAGGCAAAGGTACTTGCTGAATAAAATTTTCTTATAAAATGGATTTTAAGGAAGCGGTAAAAAATGCAGTTGAGAAATTTAAATCTATAGATAATTACAAGAATAAAGTTATTAGGATTGTCGGAAATATCGATACTGACGGGATAACCGCCACCAGTATTTTGATTAAAGCATTCATTAGAGAAAGTATAAAGTTTTTAGCTTCTGTAGAAAGGCAAGTAAATAATGAATTATTGACTTCATTAAGCAATGATCCCAGTGACATCATTTTCTTTTTAGATTTTGGATCTGGAAGTATTTCTGATATAGAGAAGAAATTATGGAATAAAAGAGTATTTATTTTAGATCATCACTATCCTGAAAAATTTGAGAGCGAAGCAAATGTAGTACACCTGAATCCGCATATCAATGGAATAGACGGCAGCAAAGAGATCGGAGCTGCTGGAATTGCTTATTTTTTTTCTAAACAGCTAAATGAGAACAATGATGATTTATCTTACTTGGCTTTAATAGGTGCTATCGGAGATGTGCAGGAGAATAATGGATTTACAGGGTTAAATATTCTGATATTAGATGACGCAATAAAAAGCAATAAGGTGGAGGTTAATAACGGGTTAAAGATATTTGGGATTCAGAGCAAACCAATATACAAAGTTTTAGAGTACAGTACAAATCCTTACATGCCTGGAATTACAGGGAGTGAGGAAGGAGCTTTGAAATTTTTGCAGGAGGTCGGGATTAAGGCTAAAGAAGGAAATAGGTATAGAAAATTTTCTGACTTAAATACGGATGAAGTTAAAATATTAATTGCAGCGATTGCGATAAGAAAACTGAATACTACAGAATGGAATGAGAATCTATTTGGACCAATATATCGGCTGATAGACGAGGATGAAGATAGTCCAACTAAAGAATTAAGGGAGTTCAGTACTCTATTGAATAGCTGTGGAAGACTTGGGAAGGCTTCATTAGGAATGGGGGTTTGTTTAGGAGATAGAAGCATGAAAGAAAGAGCGATTAATGTTTTACATGATTATAGAAATGAGATAATAAATTCGATAGAGTGGTTCTACAGAAATAGAGGAAAAAACAGTATAATTGAGAAGAAGAATTATGTTATTGTGAATGCTGAAGACAATGTTAGAGATACAATTATCGGAACTTTAATGTCTTTGATAAGCAGAAGCGGAATTTACAGCAATGGAACAATATTAATAGGAATGGCGAGAACTTTAGGAACTGAGACTAAGATAAGTGTAAGGGTGAACGGAGACAGCAATCAGGATACGAGAAATATTCTGAGAGATGTAGTAAGCAAGACTGGCGGGATTTATGGAGGGCATAAATTGGCTTCAGGGGCTACGATAGAGCAGGATAAAGAACAAGAATTTATCAAATTAGCTGAGGAAATTCTTGGAAATTTAATTGTTAATGCTTAATTAGGAAGCTTTATTAATATATTCTAAGAGGATGTAACTTACAATGGCTGAAGAAACCAGGAAGAAGAAACGATGGTACCCTATTTTAGCTAGCAATGAATTTAATAATATACAAGTAGGAGAGACGGTAGCTAGCGAGGCAAATAATCTGATTGGCAGAACAGTAATTGTTAACCTTATGGTTCTTACTAATGATCCTAAGAAACAGAGCTATAATGTGGTTTTTAAGGTTAAAAATGTGAGCAATGATAGCGGCATTACTGAATTAATAAAATATTATATGAACATAGCACATACTAAGAGGTTAGTAAGAAAAGGCATATCTAAGGTTGAGGATTCTTTTGTTGTTAAGACTAAAGACAATGTACAATATAAAATAAAACCTTTTATCATTGTGAGATTTAAGGCACAAAAATCATATTTAACTGGTATAAGGATGAAGGCAAGAGAACATATCACTAATTTATTTAACGACCTAGAGAGCAAAGATGTTTTTTTAACTGTAGTGTCAAATAAATTGCAGATGGATCTGAAAAGTATATTGAAGAAAATATATCCTGTTAATGTCTGCGAGATTAGAATTCTTGAGAAATTATAACTGATCTTTGATTGATAAAATAATATCTTTTAGTTCTCCATCACAATATTCTAATGATTTTGAGACTGATGTGATCAATTCTTCAGGAAGTTCATTTTTATTATATTTACATTTCATTGATTTATCTTTTAATAAAGATTTTATTTCTTGAGGTTCGTTTGAAGATATTTCTTTTACTTGCTTGATTAATTCACAGTTAGAAGTTTTTAATAGAAATACAGTGCCTTCTATTTCTTGAGTGTAGATTGCTTTGCCACAATTATTTGAGACTGCTAAAAAACAGAATATATTAGAGCAAGGTTCGTATTTTGGAGTGAATAATTTGAAAGAGGTAAAAGTTAATAAAGGAATGATTAAGATTATTACGATTAGTGTGTATACTAAATTGAAATGGTGTTCTTTTTTTTCAGGAGCCTTTGCTTTCGCTAATAAATCATGGATGATATTTGATGGATAGTGCTGACGGATTAAGGCTAATTTGATCTGATATTCATTGTAGCCGTTTTTTCTATATTTAAGAATTAATTTAGTTATTTTATTTTCGAAGGAAGATTTAAGCATTTTTTATATATTCAAATATTTTATATGTTATTCTTTCTTGCGATGAGGAAATTAAAGAATTAAAATCATTTAATTCTTCCTGTAGTGTTGAAATTAACACCTTGTTCTTATTATTGTTTAATATAATGTTCTTTGAATTAAATTCTGTCTGTAAATTATTAGATTTAAATTTAGAGTTTGTAATACCGTCATTTATTGTTATTTTCATATTAGATTTAGGATTTATATTTAGGATTTTATTATTTGATTTAACATTTATAATAGAATTTTGATTAAGCCTGATTAGATTAAATTCTGTCTCTAAATTATTATTTAATAAGACTTCTATTTTATAGTTTTCTTCCGAATTTAATATCTTATTTCCTGGAGTTATAGACGAGCTTGTTTCTATTAATACTTCAGAATCCGTATTTATCTTTGCGTTATCGAATGAAAGTTCATAATTATTTTTATTTAATGCTATTTTAGATCTATCTGTAATTAAGGAGTTATCTTGTGATGAATACTGAATTATTCCGTTTCTTGACAAAGCAATTTTAAAAGGGATTCCGTTAACATGGTTAAAGTTTAGTTCATTATTGTCTTTTTTTGATTTCAAGTCTGCGTATTCTATATTTGCATTATTTTTGTCTAATTGTAAATATCCATCTAAGTTGACAAATAAATCAGAATTAAGATCGAGGTTAGAATTATCGAAGAAATTAAATCTGATGAAGTCGTCACCAAAATCCTTTGAAATCTGTATATTATTAAGATAAATTTCTCCTTCTTTGAATAAAAAGCTTAAATCATGAGACCGAACATCTTTTAATCTGAAATTATAATAAAAATTATTTCCGTCCCATGCAGCGATCAGGAAGATATTATTGATAGAATCGAAGATAACTTGTCCAGCTGGGTTTTCTGATGGTACGGCTGCAGCATAAACCCCTTGAATAGCAGTTCCTAGACTGAATAAAGCTCCAATTTCTGGAGATTTTTGCGCTACTTTTTGCTGGGCAAAACTTATTCCATAACTCTTTGCAACATCGAATAATGTTAGTTTTCCATTAACGAGAGTTATTCCATTCTGAATATATGGGGCAATCTTGAGAATTTCTTGGATTGTTTGAGTGGCTTTTTGCTGTTCATCTGGTGTTAATTCTTTCTGCTGTTGTGCAGATTGATTTTGAATTTGAGATAAAGGCTGCCTAGGAATATTTACTATTGTTATAGCTGCTTTGTAATTTGTAATTGAGTCTAGTGAGATAGATATATCTGTATCTCTTGTTGAATCTAAATTTACATCCCTTATATCATTGACAAGAAGATTAATCTTTTTAGCGGTCACTATTGGATTTATTTTATTGTATAAACTTAATTCTGCGAAATCATTGGTTATTTTATTTATTTTAATTTCGTAATCAAAACCGTCTTTTTCGAAGTTTATAATATCATTTAAACCAATATTACGAGCAGTCTGAAAATTTATTTTATAAATATTTACAGAAAATATTGAAGCATAGACTATTGGAATCATTACAAGGATTAATGCTACCAATTTTTTCATATTGTAGATATCATGAATCTGAAGTCTTTATCTTTTATTTTTGATTGTTTATCTGCTAATGAAATTATTATTGAATCTTCATATTTGATTAATGAATAATCGAATCCTGTTAGGAATAAATTAACTGCATCTATATTATTTCTTTTTATCTGATAATCTATAACTGAATCTAATGTATTATGAATTTTTCCTAACCTGATCGGAAATTCGTTGATAAACGGGTTTTTAAGAATGAATCTATTATCATCTTTAGTTATTTCTACCAGGTAAGATATTCTAGTCTGAATTGAATTTTCTTTTATTGTTACTGCAGATGATGCCTCTTTTTGTTCTATTTTTAGATTGGGAAATTTAGAGAAATCTAAACACAGAGGGAGAAATTCTTTGATGGATTTTGAAATTTCATTTTCTATTATTTTAATGGAAGGAATTAATTTAACCTTATCTTTGTAACCGTAGTTTATTTTTATATTATCAGTTTCTAAATAATTTATTGGATTTAAATAGCCACCTTGCAAAGATATTAGTTGCACTGCTATTGGAACCGTTTCTTCGATGCAAGAATCAATGTAAGATCTGACTGCTTCAATATGTTCCGGAAGCTGAATTGATCGTTTTGTTTCTTTAATTAAACCTCGCTGCAAGCCTGTAAAGTAAGAAAAGATGATTGCTATTATGATAATTAACATTCCAATGATGATAAATGCTGTTGATTGACCTCTTTTTAGCATAAAAATATTAAGAGAATTTTATTATTTAAGGTTTATCCTTATCTGCCCTTCGATATTTGACTTAACATTAGGAGCAGCATAGCGATTAAAATTAGATATGATCCGCCACCATTACCATCTTTTGTTTTCTTTGTTAGGTTGTAGAGGAGTTGCTCTCCTTTAGTTCTTAGTTTATTTTCTTCTATTATCCTTTTCTGTTCATCAGCTACCTTATCTAGTTTTTTGATTTCCTCCTCCAGCTTTTTTATTTCTGATAAGGTATTCTCTATTTCATTAACATCGGACGATGATAATGCTTTTTCCCCCAATACTTCTGCTTGGCGTAATAATTGTGCTCTTTGTTCTTCACTTTGACTCTTAAGAATATTTGCTTTCCGCATAGCGAGTGTTTTCTTGATTTCTTCCAATCTTTCTTCTATTTCTTCTTTTGATTTTGGTAATGTGTTTAAACCTTTTCCAACTGATCCTATCGGAGTTGTGTCTGGAGATCCAGTTAATATAGTTGGACCTTCTGGCTTTTTTGTTATTGTGGCCCCACCAATTGTTGCTACTGTTGTTGAGCCATCAGGATTATTTACAGCTAATTTTTCTTCAAACATTAATTCGTAAAGTTCATCGTAGTCACCTGCCTGCATTTCACCCCTCCCTTTCTTGTCTAACAATTCTTTAAATTTTGTTTTTTTTGCAGTTAATCCATCGAGTGCAGGTTGTTTTGATGATGCTGTTGCAGTTAATTCAATTACACTTGTGGATTTAGTAAGTGATGGACATTTACATTGATTTGTACAATAAGAGACATAGGTAGTAACTATGCCATTAACTTCAATGTATTCAGTTTTACATAATGAACTTGGAGGATCACAATCTTCCTTTTCGTCTATAAGTAAATTACCACATTTTGGAGGAACTGGTTTGGGTTCAGGCTGCGGTCCTAAATCTGGTTTTGATGGAACTGCTTCTAATTCTATATCAAATTTCTTAACAGTCTCTTTTATTTCTTCTTTCTTTTTACTGCTTAAAACTTTTTGAACACCGCGATTGAAAATTATTTGATCATCCCCCAGCTTAATATAACCATCGAATTCTTTAGTATTTATATCCGGACTTAGGATATCAAAATCCGGAATACTAAGGAATCCGTAACCTGAAGATATATAACTATCTCCGAATCTTAGATGATAACGTCCATTCCCTTTGAATCCATTCGTTATACTGATAGCGTCTCGGAAATCTTTTACTCCTTTAGCATGTTTTGTTTCATTGATAATGCTTAATTGATTGTAAAGTGCTCCGTACTCGATACCTCTTTCGTCGAAGAATGAAGAACCACTCTCTAAATCTGCTTCGAGAAAGTTAGCGACATCAAATATTTCAGCGTCTCCCTGTATTATCCTACCTGTATTTTGGTCTTTTACATAACCATTACCCTGATATGATAAATAACCCTGGCCTCTTACATTCTTTTTAGTTCCAGCAAGAATACCAGCGGAATAATCTCCTGAATTGTCATATGATATTTCACCCTGATTACCAGTAATGACTTCTCTTCCATTTATTCTGAATGAGCTAAACTCATCATTAGCAGTTTTATCTTGAACTAGTCTTATTTTTTGTATTTCCCCAGACGGGTTTAGCTCCAAGGAAAAGTCACGTGTTTTTGTGAGTTTTGTGATTTGACCACCGTTCCTTAAATTGAGCATTCCTCTTCCTCCGAACACTATTCTGTCATTAGCTAATGTTGTTTGGTATATGTGGTTGTTTTCTCTATCCGCAGTTTTTCTATCTAATCTTATGGGATGCTTTGCATTTGGTAAATTAAATATTAATTCGTTTGTACTGGTATCAATTTCTATTAGTTTTTTATCTGTTGGTAACTGCAGATTTTGCACATTGATTGGAGATCCATCAAGATATATTGTACTGCCTTTTACATCAAAACCACCTTTTTCATAAGTTTCCTGATCAATTATTTGGGATACTGCTTTATCAGCCAGAACCTGATTATTCTTGATGCTATCCCATGGATTTTGTTGTGCAGATTGTGTTGTATGAGGTCCACCATGAGCTGCAAAAACAAAACTTGTATAAATACTAAGAAGCATAACTAGGTAAACCATAAAACTTGCTTTTATTTTAGCGGTTTTCATTCTAATTCACCATAAACATGAATAAATAGGGCAGATCATTAACCTTAGATTTTTTATCATACATTGTGTATATTGTACCTTGATCCCCTAATTCTGTAACTTCCACATCAAGGTCTCTTTCAAGCAAATAACCTATATTAATATAATTAGGATCTTCAATAGTTTTATTCACTACACCTGATGCAGTTTCATATATTTTGTTCAATCTTACAGGAATATTTACAATGTAAGGTTCTTTTAGATTATAATTAGTACTGTCTTTGGTTACGGTGATTGGATAAGTAACTGTAACTTGAACAGAATCTGAAATTCTTGTGGCAGCATTCGTTTGGCCACGAGCGAATTTTAAATCTCTGAATCTGCTGAATTCTATACAAGTATTTAGATTTTCTTCGATGTATATATTTAATTCATTTTGAATATGTTGAAGAGGTGGCTGACTCCTTCTTCCATCAAGCAGCCAGTAACTAACTGCAGCTGGACCAAAGTCAAGTTTATTGGGCGGTGTTTTATAGAAGCCACCTTGTAGACCTATAACGATCAGACCTTCATTTGCAGTTTGTTCAGTGCAGGATTTAATCACATTTCTAAAAGCTTCAACAGAAGCAGGATAAATAGCAGCTTTCCGCACTTCTTGTGTGGGAGCACTCATCTTTAAGTATGTAACAAGAAAAGCTATTAGAATTATAAGTATTGCAATTATCGTAAAAACAGTTGACTGTCCTCTTTTCATTAAATTTATTAATACAAGGTTGTATTTAAAACTTGCTGATAACACTAGAATGTTCTGACAATTATTTTTCCGTTCGAATCATGCATTCTGTACTTGTCACCCCTCTTTAATCCATAAACATTAAATCTGATGAATTTTTCATTGCCGCAGAATGGTAGAGTACCTATCAAATCAAATAATTGCTTTCGGTTGGAATGCTTTAATGAAAGTTTGTCTATGTTTAAGTCGTCTATATCTTTTATTAAATATGTGAAATATATAAAGAAGAATAGATAAAGTATGAATATGAATGAAATATAAGTCTTTAGAGTTAGTATTGAGATCATGAATATTATAATTGTAATGAATGTGATAAAATTGTACAGCATATTAATCGGAACTGTCAACACTTTTTTTGAATACAGTTCTATTATTTCTCGATGGTCTGAAAGATCAACAATAGAAGTAACAATGTTAGAGAATATTCTGCTTTTATAATTGTCTTTTATTTTAATATTCTCTAGACATTTATAGAATTCATATGATATTGGTTGCGTCTTATTATAATCGTCTATGTTCGCTTCAATTTCGCATACAAGATACCTATCGATCGTCTTTCTGATGGAATCAGCAAATTTTTTGTCTCCGAAATCATTTGAAAGATTAAAGATCGCTTGCAGCTTAGAATTTAACAGGCTTAGACTTTCTCTTACCTTAATGTACCTGTTTTCTATTAAGAATAGTATTAAACCTATAAATAAGCTGTAAGTCAGTGTAACAGCAATTAATAATGTATTAAATTTTGGGTCTAGATTAATTTCATGAAAGAAGAATATATCAAATATGATAAATACAATAAAAAAAGCGACTAATGCGTATCTATGTGATTTTAAGGTACCGTACATATATATTCTTTAGACACGAATTTTAGTTTATAATCCTTTCTTTTTATAACCTTATAACCAAAAGTTATTTAAAGAATACATTATTTCTAATTAATCAGGAAAAGAGGATAAAGATGGATAATAAAAATCTAATGTTTATTGTATTAGCAATTTTAGTTCTGGGGTTCTTTTCTACAGGATTAAATCGGTATACTGGGGGCGCTGTTGTACCAGGATTAACTGTAGAAGATGCTTACTGTGAATGGAGATTTGATCATTTTGAAACTTGTGTAACTGTGAATTGGAACGGATTAACAGGAGACTATGCTAAGGCAGAGATAAGTGGTGGAGAAAGTTTAAGTGAATCTCCATACCAATATGAAAGTCCTTTTACTTATTGCCAGAATGTTGGTTCTTATGAAGGAAAAAGAGCAACCAACGTTTTTATTTATGATTACGGAGGAAAGATGAAGGAAAGAGTTCAATCTATTAAACCAGATGTAATATGTGAGAAACCAAAGCGTGGTACTGGTGGTGGTGTAGGAGAGATATTCAAAGATCATGTAAGTTTTGCCGCATATAGAACCACAGGAAGAGCAGAAGGTTCTGGAGAATTTTTGATTTCATTGCCTAAGAATCCAGTTTCATGCGAAATTGTTGGAGAATATAGGATGAGAAGGTTTGATCCGAGCCATGCTTTCAATAAAAGAAATCTCAGATGTATGGGAACTGGGAAGTTTCAAGCTTATGTAGACAACAGCGGTCAAGGTGGAACTGATGATCCTGATCCGTTCTACTGGGGTGATGAGGCTTATGGTTTAATTGATCCTCCGCCAAGAAATTATGAAGGCAATATTGTAAATTTATATACGTGCGATAGAACATATCTTTCTGATCCAAGGTATTATATTAAAGCGAAGGTTACAGATTTTTCAAATAATATGAAAGTTGAATGGGAGTACATGGATGATGGAGCGAAGCCTACAGTGGATGTAATAATGGATGTGAAATGCGAACTTGAAAAATCTGCTGAGAAAAGGCAAGTTAGAACAAAAATAGAACCTGAGGTAGAGCCTGAGGTTATTGAAATTCCTCCAGAGATTGCAGAACCATTCTTAGAAGAAGAACCTGTAGAAGTAGTGCCTGTCAAAAGAACTTTCTTTCAGAGATTAAAGGAAGCCTTCGGGGTGCTATTTGGATAAGGTCATGACCAACAAAAGATTTATAAACAACCATATATTTTTATAATGCAATGGGAGAGGTGTCAAAAGTTTCTGGAAGTACTGAAAAGAAGGTGCTACTTGTTTCTGCAGTAGTTTTATTGTTAGCTTTTTTCAGCACGTCATTTACAGGGTATCATCATGCTGGTGTAGGTTCTGAAGGAGGGATATACAACTGTAAGGATTATTATGATGCAATCTCTTTTTTAGGAATGAATAAAAGATTAGGTTCATATGACTTAAATAGTAACGGGGTAATTGATGAAGGTGATCTTGAACTTCTAAAAGATAGGGCATTAAGCAGACCATGCACATTGCCATCCCAATGTTCTGAAGAAGGTAAAACACAATGCTCTGAGGATCAATACACTGTTAATCTTTGTATCAGGGATGAATTCGGTAGATTAGTTCTAGAGAGCGTTCCTTGTGATAAAGGTATGAGATGTGAAACAAAGAGATTAAGCAGATATGAAACTATGGCATCATGCGTATATCCTTTTAGGTAGTCTTACTAAATTCTAGAATATAATAAATCATCTCTCCAATCTGAATTTTTCTTTCAGATTTCAAAATGAAGTTATTATCAGTATTAGATTTAACCATATCAGGCTTATTTGTTATCAATGTTATGGTTTTTTTAACAACATAATGTGATTGATGAAAGAATTCTTTAATCAACTTCTCAGGCTCTCTATCGATGCGGGATATAAAAATATTTGTTATTATTTTATCAATTGAATCTCTTTTAAACTTTGTATCAAGCCAAGATACATCATAGTTTTCAAATTTTAACCTTGTTTTTGCTAATTTAGAATTTATTAAAGAATTTCTTATATTATTCTTAATCGGATCTGAAGAATAGACTTTCTTTATCTTTGATAAGCCAGCTTCAATTGGGATAACGCCATCCTTGCAGAATGGATCTAGAATTGATTCGGTCTTTTTAACGTCAGATATTTTGAGCAATGCATATGCAAGACAAGCATTTATACTCTTGTTATTTATTTTGAGTCTGTAAGATCTTTTACAAAGCCTATCTTTAATCAGAACACCAACCATACAATTATTTTCAAAAACATCAATAAAGATTATATTAGATGGTTTTTTAAGATCTACCTTAAACCCTTTTTTAATAATGATTTTACCAGCATTTATTTCTATATCAATACTTCTAAAATTGTGACTACCTTCTCTTTTGCAATCTACCTTGAATGTGCCTTTTAATTGAAATATTATACCATCTATCTGGGTTAATAGATCTTCAAGATTATTGAAAGTGAAAATCTTTAATATCTTAATTACTTTATTAATTGACCTGTAATCTTTTTTCTGTTTGGAGAATTTAATCCGCTGAGGAAAAATCTTCTTACCACCGACCTCTTTTTCAGCTATGTCTTCAATTCCGTTAACTGTATATGCTACGTACATGGTTAATGTGCTATAGAGAATTCTTTATATTCATTTTTAAAATCCTCTTCAATTATTCTGATATCTGATACTTTGGCGAATTTAGGTCCTTTTCTGCAGAGTTCAATCATTCTATTTATTTGATCTGAGCTACCTTCAAAGACAGCTTCTACACAATCTTCAAGATTGCGAACTGTGCCTTTAAGGCTAAGGGCTGTGGCATTATCTCTGATAAATGATCTGAAAAAAACACCTAGTACCTTTCCATAAATAAAAATATGAATCCTTCTTTTCATGCAGTTTTAGAACTAGATAAAATATATAAATCTTTACGAATTCAAGTAAAGACTATTTAGCTAGTTGGTATACTACTTTAAACGAAACAACTACAGCTGCTGCAGCGACGACAACTATGAAAGTAGACACTACGGCATTTATGAAAGTTCCTAAGCCAGGAATTAAAGTGTTGAGTGCTATCAAGTTTGCTGCTGTGTTAGCTATAATTAAAGCTACAGTTCCTACGAGGAAAGCACCGAGTTCTTTTGCCTTTATGTTATATAGCCCTACAATTAATCCGATCACTACAAGAATAAATACTAGCCAAGGACTATTCACCCAATTAGAACCCATTGCTGCGCCTACGCCAATAACCAATGCTAGAATTACACCTATTAGGTATAATGTAGTTGTCAAACCCCTTTTTGCCATTGTTCACCCCCTTATTTTTGAAATCTGAAGTTAATTTAGTATATAAACTTTTCTTAATTTTTAAATCTGTTAAAATCCATAAATACTTTTACTGGTGATGCGGCTAACAGCTTCTCTTCCTTAATTATATCTGAGAAGTCTAAATCAGCTTTTGCCAAACAGATGAGCTCGTCTTTTAATGTAAGTATGGCAATTAAATCATCTTTTTTTATGTCAGTTGTTAATTTTGAAATACCCTGAGAGCCAAGACTTGAGCCATGACACAGGTTGCTGATGACATTATCGAAGACCCATATCTTTGGAAGGTGCTGGACTGCCTTTTCATAAGGGAGGATTACATTTCTTATTTCAGATTCTTTTCCTTCTTTATAGAATTCATATGCATCTCTTAAATCTTGTAATGAATGCCAATCATGGTCTGTGAATGGACCTGCTTTTGTTCTTACAAGCTGGGTCATATGCGCACCAGTACCAATTTCTTTCCCAAGATCGTGGATTAATTTTCTTATGTAAGTGCCGGCCTCACAACCCACTTTAAATAAAATATCCTGATCCTGAATTTCTAATATATTAAAATAATAGACTTCTCTTGTCCTTTCTATTCTTTTTACAGCACTTTTTAATGGAGGAACTTGTTTTATCTTCCCATGAAATTTTTCTATTACTTTTAAAAGTTTATCTTCGTCAATATTTTTGTGAAGATGCATCAAGGCGATATACTCTTTACCTGCGGGTATAAGTGCTTGAACTATCCTGGTTGCTTTAGCTAGAGCTATGGGAAGGACACCGGTCACTTTCGGATCAAGAGTGCCAGTATGCCCAGATTTCTTGATATTTAGGATTCTTTGAACATAATCAGAAACCTGATGCGATGTTGGACCAGATGGTTTATTTAAATTTATTATGCCATACTGAATTAATTCTTCGACCGATCTTTCTTCAGGTCTGTATCCAGACTCCCCATCAGACTCTTTTTTTGTATAAACCCCTTGTTTTTTTAATTCGAAAGGCAGCTTTTCCATAAATATTAATGATTGTTCGTCATATAAAAGGTTTTCTTGATGCAGAGGAATATTTTTAAATAAATGAATAAGGTATAATAGACTGTAAAAGAGGTTCAGCTGTGAAAAAGGATTTCGAATTAAGTTTGATTTTTGGAATAATAATGTATATCCTTTTTGTATTGCCGAATATCAATCATATAAGGGGCATAGTCGGATTAGTGGAAGCACCTTCTCTAGGGGGTCTTCAACCAGCACCTATACAACCACCTATAGAGACGATGACATCTAGGCTAGCAGGTGTTGGAATTATAACTAATGCTGATTCAATTAGCGATGCAAATACCCAAAATCTAATGCTTAAAACTGATGAGTCTGTTGAAATACAGCTATCTCTGGCTGACAATAATCAGCTACAAAATTTCAGAAACAAAGTGAATATAGTTGATACTAATAAAGATATAATGATATCGAAGAAAGGCGATATGAGAAGATATTTCTATATTGACAGCATGAAATTAGGATTAAAACCAATAAAATCTGTTAAGATCACATTCGATATTTCAAAGATAAAACCTGCAAATCTTAACCTGAACAATCCGAATAGCATCAAAATATTAAAATTTACATCGAATCAAGATATTATAAATTTTATCTATAGGGGTAAGGGAGGAATAATATGTCCTGACTGCTATAATCTAAAGATTTCGTCTGATGGTAAAACTATTAGTTTTAATACAAGAGAATTATCAGGTTATGCAGTAAGCTTTAGTCTATGTCTTGAATCTGATTCTACATCATGTATTTCAGATGATGTGCCGCCTGTAATAAACCTAATCAATTTTTTACCATTAAATCCCACCACACTGAATACTATAATGTGCAGATTTATGATTGTTGATCCAGTTTTTCTTGCACCCCTAACAGCAAATATAATAATATTCAACGGGACAATTCCTTTAAATTCTTCAGTAGTTAATGTGATTAATGGAACAAACCAAACTGTTATCGTGAATTATCCGCATAAGAAAAAGGAGACATGGGGATGTTCAGTTGAGCCTTATGATGGAAATAATTATGGACTAGTTGCATTATCTAATTTTGTTACCATACGCAATACACCACCAACACAATCGCAACCCTCTCTTGAATTCGTTAACAGTACAGTAGATAATATATACTGCAATATTCTAAATGTAAATGATGCAGATAGCGATGATGTACATGCAACTTATTCTTATTATGTAAATACATTACCATTGAATGCTTTGTATCTGTCAATGGAGGGGAATATCAGCAATAATCTTACAAAGGATTACAGCGGAGATAATATGACTGTTATGTCTTATGGCGGAGCTCATCCAGTAGCTGGCGATTTTGGTGACGCATTCAATTTTGATGGCATTAATGATTATTTGATGGTTCTGGATCATGAAGATATAGAGTATAATGAGAACGAGAGTTTTACAATTGAGGCATGGATTAGGACCAATAGCCCGAGCAAGCAAGTAATACTATCAAAATTCCATCCAACTAATTCTTATTATATCTGGTATACACAAAATGGAAAGTTATTCCTTAATGTAAGCAATGGAACATTAAATAAAGTGTTTAATGGAACAAACACTTCTCTTATGGTTAATGACGGATTTTTCCATCATGCTGCTGTTAGATTAAATAGAGATGCAAATACTGTTCGAGCTTATGTAGATGGCTCACCAACCTTAAATACCCAGCTAGGACTAAGAGGTAATATCGGACTTAATAATGCCAATCTGTATATCGGTGCTTTGAATTGGAACAGCAATCTAATGAATCTTTTTAACGGAGACCTAGATGAAGTTTTATTTTATAATTATCCAGTTCATCCAGATCAGATATTATATTTCCATGCCTTTGGGATGTACAATGCTATATCAGAAAATGAAATATTTGGCGGTGAAGGGTGGAAATGCAGGGTTTTCCTTAATGATGACGACAGTGAAACTTATTCGGATTCTGGTGTACTTAACATACCTTCGACTTATACGCCACCAGGCGGAGGACAACCTCCGGGTGAAGGACCTGGACCTGGAGGAGGCGGTACTGGACCAGAGTATGGTATATTTTTATTTGATTTAAACCAAGATACAACGAAGACATTTAATATCAGAAGACTGGATAGTATACTCATTAAAGGTTTGGCAGTTACTTATAAGATAACACTTAATCAGATACAGCAGTCTTATCTTACATTGTTTATTTATCCAAGAGCGAGAACGTTGAAACTTGGAGCAGATGAAACTCTGAATATAGACCTGGATGCGGATGGAGGTATAGATATTGTGTTAGATGTAGAAAGTTTCGAGAGCAACCAAGTGAGATTGAGAATTAACAAATACGCATTAGTACAATCAACTGATGTACAACAACCGCAAGTAGCAGCACAAACACAAGGCCAACAACAACCAGATCAGTTGGAAAAGCCAACTAAACCAACTATCAAAGGTGTATTTAAAAAAGATGCCAAGTTATGGATCGCAACTGGATTAATAATAATTATAATAATAGCAGTTTTATTGGTTTGGAATAAATTGACCCCTGAAAATAATCAGCCTTCTAAATAAATTATGATTTTTTCTTTTCGTGAGTCGGTTTTTGGGTTTTTGAGAAGATTTCTTTCTTGCGTTCACGTTCGCCTGCTTTCTTAGCGCCTTTTACCTTTCTCTTAGGTTCTAGTTTTTCTTTCTTAACCTTCTTGGTCCTTGGATGCTTTAGAACTTCTTCCTTTTCTTCTTCAATTTCTTCTTTTTTCTCAGTAATTTTTGATTCTCTGATTTCTGTAACCTCTGGTTTTACTTCAGGCTTAACTTCTTTTACAGGTTCTTTTATTTTTTCTTCGAGTTTCTTTTCTTCTTTCGTGACTTCGATAGGGGCATCGATCAATTCCGCTTTATAGAAATCTGCATCTTTCCAAACCTTTACTTTGATTTCGTGAGGAGGATTTTTTCTTCCATGTTCATGAAGCTTTAGATTAAGATATTTGCCAAGTTTTATTTTATCAGTTTTTAGATTCTTAACAAGAAAATCTCGAGTGGCTCTTACAGCTGCCTTAAGTCTTCTGTACTTTGGATGAATTATAAATTTCCTTCTTAATGGTATGGTGAATATCTTTTCCTCTGCCATTTTGCTTAAGCCTTAATCCTTTGGTGACGCCAGGATCTCTTTACTGATGTATGGCGGCCTGGGTGAACTCTTCTTGTTTTACCGTAGATTTTTGGAACTGTCCAGAAAGGGGCCCATTTAGTCTGACGAGATGCTCTTGCCAGCCTTTGTTTCTTTGAAGGTGATTTTTTCCTTGCCATTTTAATATCTTAACTTGAAATCCTTTTTTTGTTCTAATTGCAGCAGTATGCTCTTGAAATCTTCATCTGATATTTTTTCTCTTATTTGATTTGATTGTATTAATTGTACAATTAACGTGATCGCCTGTATTGCTTTTTCAGGATGCGCTGACTTGAGATTGCCGTATCTTTCTATTGCTTCCTTTGTCATATACTGCTTAGCAACATTTTCCAGAATTTCTATCTGCTTCTGGAGTTCAGCTTGCTTCCTTGCTCTTCTTTGGAACTCCTGAAATGTTTTTTCCTTCAGATCCTCGTAGTTCATTTTTTCCTGATATTTTGTCTAAAAAGCTTTTACCTTTTGGTGTAATTATCCTGCCTTTGTGAGATTCTTTTTGTGCTTGTCTGATGTAGCCCTGTTTTTCAAGCTGTTGTAGTATTGATCTTATTATCTTGCCACCAGATCTTTTGAATTTTGCCGGTGCCACGCCTCTATTTTTCTTTGAACCGTATTTTATTCTTAACTTATTTACGCCTATTGGACCGAGCATGTAAATTTTTCTTAGTATTGAGGCAGCTCTGTAATAATACCAATCAGTTTGTATTGGTGGTCTTTCACGAGAAGGACCTGTTTTGACGTATTTAGTCCATTCCGGCATAGGAATATCTTTCTTAAGCTGCCCTGCTGCCCTTCTAATCAATTCATATGGTTCTATATCGTATATAGATGGCATTTTGAGTGGTTTAAGAATGTTTAAGAATGTTTAAAAAAGTTTCTATAATTACCTTACTCTATGACCAATTTTAAATAATCTAGAGCCTCGTCTACGTTAGATATTGGTATCACCCTTACTTTTGTTTTCACATTCATTACTTCATCATAATTCTTTTTAGGAATAAATAAAATATCTAAATTTGCTTTGTCAGCAGATAGAATTTTTTGCTTGACTGCATTAACTGGATAAACATTTCCTTCTCTATCTATATTGCCGACTGCGCCTATCTTTAATCTTTTTGTAATATCTTCTTTCGAGAGTTGATTTAATGCTTCTAATGCTAAGGCAATAGCAACAGATGGACCTTCAGAGGTAAGATTTATTTTTAAGTTTATTTCTTCCATAGAAGAATTTAATCTTTTAGCTATAAGATATTTAATATTATAAATTGATATATTTGTTGCAGATTCTATTGATGATTCGAATTCTTTTGACGTTGTGCCCTTTTTTATGAACTCGCTTAATTTTTTAGATTCTACTTCTGGATGAACTGAAGAATATAAAAAATAAAATAAGTTTGTATTTAATTTATTAAATAATCCGGTATTGAAATAAGAAAAGTATCGATTTTCAAATACCTCTACAGATGGGGCATAAAAATGATTCTTTTCAATAGTATTTTGAGTTATAACAATATTTTTAAGGTTAAATACTTTACCAGGGGCAATTAAAAAATAATCTAATGGAATAAAAAATAATAATATGACTAAAATAAAACCAATTAAAAAAACTTTTATCTGTTTTTTCATACTTTCTTAATTATAAAGCCATCTTGCGCATCTTCAATAAGATAACCTTTCTGCTTTACTTCTTCTCTCAATTTATCAGCTAATTCAAATTTTTTCTCTTTTCTAGCCTGCTCTCTTTTTCTGGCTAATTTAAGTATCTCTTTAGGAATCTTTTCTTCTTTAGCCTTTAGTAAATCTAATCCAAATATTTGATCGAAGTCTTTTATAAGAGCAAGCTTTTCATGCGGCTTGAGATTCTTATCCCTTAAGACGCCCCATAGAATAGAAAGGGCTTTTGGAATATCGAGGTCATCATTAATCACTTCCTGGAATTTGAATTGATCTTTTTTATTTATTTTAAATTTTTTAACTTTTAATTCTCTTTTTGATGAAGCGATGATCTCTCTTAATCTATTTAGTGAATTTTGAGCTGAATCAAGAGCTTCGAAAGTGAATGTTAATGGAGTTCTATAGTGGGCTGTTAGACAGAGATAGCGATAAGCAAGTGGATCGTAACCTTTTTCTATTAGACTTTGTACTGTAATAATATTACCTTCTGCTTTGGCCATTTTTTCCTTTTCTAATATTAAGAATTCTCCATGAAGCCAATATCGAACGAATTGTTTTCCTGTTGCAGCTTCTGATTGAGCTATTTCATTAGTATGATGAACAGGAATATGGTCGATGCCGCCACAATGAATATCTAAAGTAGTTCCTAGATATTTCATCGCCATTGCTGAACATTCGATATGCCAACCTGGAAATCCATGAAGAGACCAAGGAGACTCCCATTCCATCTGACGCATTTTATCTAGTGGAGAGAATTTCCATAAAGCAAAATCTGTTGGACTCTTCTTTTCTTTGAATTCTACTCGAGCACCAGGTTTTAATTTTTCAATTTTTAATCTGGCCAGTTTGCCATAACCTTTGAATTTTGAGGAATCGAAGTAGACACCATCATTAGGAATAATATATGTGTAACCTTTTTCTTCAAGTTTTTTTATCAAAGCTATCTGTTCTTTAATATTATCAGTAGCTTTACACCAGATATTCGGAGGAAGAATATTCAATTTTTTGATGTCATTTTGAAATGCTTTTGTGTAGAATTTGGCAATTTCCCAGGCTGATTTATTTTCTCTTCGAGCACCTAATTCGATTTTGTCTTCTCCTGTATCAGCATCAGAGGTGAGGTGACCAACATCTGTTATATTCATTACATGCTTTACTTTGAATTTATCATAGAGAAGGACTCTTTTTAATATATCTTCGAATATGTAAGTTCGAAGATTTCCTATGTGGGCATAAGAATAAACAGTAGCACCACATGTATAAAGCTTAGCGATATTGCCTTTTAATGGTTTGAACACTTCTTTTTTTCTTGTTAATGTGTTATATAACTCTAGTTTCATGTTTAAGTAAATGAATTAAGATATTAAAAAGCTTTTTGAATAGAATTATTTCGGAGAGACTTCCATTACTATCTGAACGCTTTCTGTTTCAGGAACACCGCAATCTGTACATTCTAGTATTATTTGCATAAGGTAAGTTCCTAGAGGCAGTCCTTTTGTATCGAATACAGCAATGTTCTTGACGCCTTCACCAGATGTTAGTTCAGCTTCTTTTTTAAACCAAGTTATTTTTCTTAATACAGCATCTGGTGTAATAGTTGCTGGAACTGAATCCTGGTCTATTTCAAATCTGTATCTAAATTTATGCGGCTCTTGCTTGATATTTCTGATATAAACTTCTAGATTGTATTTTTTGCCTTGTTCGGTAGAGAAAGAAGATTGTAGAGAAGAAATTGCTTCATCTGTTCTTGTGAAAATATCTCGTATCTGATCTGTTGTCAATTTATTTAGTTCTTCTGATCTTTCACCTAGAGAAGTAAAAATGCTGTAAACCCATCTTAAACCAAGAGTAAGAATGGTGATTCCTATAACTACCACAACTATCGTAGTCATAGAAAGTTCTATTGCACC